>JBCDCH010000038.1 GCA_039182125.1 Planctomycetota bacterium | reverse complement strand
CGCCGCGAACGTTGCCGGCAGCAGCACCACCGGCCAGACCCCCACCCCCGCCATCGCGTACACCGCCAAAAGCCAAACCGCCGCGAGCCCCAAGTGCAACGCCGACGCCAGCGGCGACCACGGCAACAACGCCAGCGACACCAACACCCCCAGCACGAGCAACAGCCCGAACGCGATCCGCCCCCGGCCGCCGTCCGACGTGCCGGTGTAGATGCGCGCCCAGCCGTTGCGGATTTGTTCCCAAGTCGCGTGCATCTGCGTGGCGACCAGGTGCGGTGCCGAGAAGAGCCGAGTGCGGTGGCCGGCGTTCTTGAGGTTGCGCATGAGCGCGACGTCCTCGGTGATCTTCGCCCGCACCGCTTCGTGGCCGCCGACTTCTTCGTAAACGTCGCGGCGGACCAGGAAGAACTGCCCATTGGCCGCAGCCCCCTTTCGGGTCGGCTCGTTGGTCTGGCTGATCGCGAACATCGTCGCCCACGTCGCGGCACACACCGGCACCAGCCAACGCTCTAGGAAGTTCTGCGGCCGAATCCGACTGAGCAAACTCACCGCCTGAAAATTCCGCTGCAACGCCAAGCTCAACGTGTCCCGCAAAGCCCCCGGCTCGACGAGCACGTCGCTGTCGATGAACAGCAGCCAGTCGGTGTCCACCGATCGCGTCGCCGACCAAAGCGCGTGGCACTTGCCGAGCCAGCCGTTGGGCAGCGATTCGATGTGGACCGCCGACAGCTTCGGCTCGTTCGCCGCGAGTTCGTCGATAATCGTCGGCGTTCGATCGGTCGAGCGATCGTCCACTGCGATCACCCGCAGGTCCGGCCAGTCCAGCGCGAGCACCGACGCCAACGTCGCGGCCATGTGCCCTTCCTCGTCCTTGCCGGGCACCACCACGGTGACGCTCGGCGGCTCGGCCGGCATCGGCTGCGGCCCGGCGCGTTGCAGTCGGGCCATCTTCGCCCGGCCGGAGTTCATGCCGATCAGCAGCAGCAACCACGGCAACGGACCGAGCACGATGTGAAGCCAGAAGTACACGGGACATGGTTGATACACTGCCGGCCATGGAATCGCACGCCGACATCACCGTTCGACGCTCCGAACCGAGCGACGCGGCGGCCCTGCACGCGGTCTTCTCGCAGCCGTTGGCCCAAGCGCACACGCTGCAGATGCCGCTGCCGACGGTGACCGAATGGGAGGAGCGGCTCAACAACCGTCCGCCCGGTCTCTACAGCTTCGTCGCCGAAGTCAACGGGACCGTCGTTGGCAGCGGCTCGCTCAAGCACGACCAACGCCCGCGCCGCCAACACATCGGCGACATCGGCATGGGTGTCCACGACGACCACCACGGCCGCGGCGTCGGGACGGCGCTCATGCACGCGATCGTCAATCACGCCGACAACTGGCTCGACCTCAAACGCCTGGAACTGTGCGTGTTCGTCGACAACGAGCCGGGCATCGCACTGTACCGCAAGTTCGGCTTCGAGGACGAAGGCGTGCAGCGGGCGCACGGGTTCCGAGAAGGCAAGTATGTCGACGCGTTGATGATGGCGCGGATCCGCGGGATCTGATCTAACCGCGTTGCGGGGCAACGCAGCTATGCGTTGTCGTTGTCGTTGTCGAAGACGTAGCTGCGTTGCTCCGCAACGCGGTTGTCAGCATTCACCACTTCGCTTCGCCGTGTTCGGGCAGCGCGTCGTGGACGCGCACGTTCGCATCACCGTGCAGCGGCGGCAAATCCGCCGGGTCGAACCAACGCAGTTCCGCCGACTCACCGTCAACCGCTTCCAGCGTCCCGCCGACCACGCGGCAACGGAAGCTCGTCGTCACGTAGATGCAGCGGTCGCGGTTGGGGTACACGATCTCCGGCGAGCTGTACACGCCGGCCACACGGTCGATGGCGATGGCGAGGCCGGTCTCTTCCTTGGCCTCACGCAGCACCGCGACCGCCGGCGTCTCGCCGGGATCGACCGCCCCGCCGACGGTCCCCCACTCGCCCGTGTCGGCCCGGCGCTGAAGCAGGACTCGGCCGTCCCGCACGATGATCGCGCAGACGCCGGGGAGCATGAGCAGGCCATGCCCGATGCGGGTGCGGAGGTTGGCGATGTAATCGGAAACAGGCATCAGAGTGCCGCAACCAGTGCGTCGCCAACTTCCGCCGTGCTCGCACTTCCGCCGAGGTCGGCCGTCGTCGGGCCCGACTCGACGACCTTGGCAATCGCGGTATTCACCGCGTTCGCAGCCTCAGGCTGGCCGAGGAACTCCAGCATCATCCCGGCGCACATGCAGCTGGCAAGCGGGTTGGCTTTGCCCTGGCCGGCGATGTCGGGGGCACTGCCGTGGACGGGCTCGAACATGCTGGCGTTGGTCTTGGTCGGGTCGAGGTTGCCGCTGGCGGCCATGCCCATGCCCCCCTGGATCGCCGCGGCGAGATCGGTGATGATGTCGCCGAACATGTTGGTCGTGACGATCACGTCGTAATCGCCGGGCCGGGTGACCATGTACATGCAGCACGCGTCGACGTGGTGGTACTCCTGCTCGATGCCCGGGTACTCGGCGGCGACCGCGTCATACGCCCGCTTCCACAGACTGTGCGCGAAGCGCAGCACGTTGGTCTTGGCCACGAGCGTGACCTTCTTGCGGCCGTGGGTCTTGGCGTACTCGAAGGCGTAGCGGATCACCCGCTCGACGCCGTGGCGCGTCGTGACCTCGATCTGGTTGGCGACTTCGTGGGGCGTGTCCTTATAGAGGAAGCCACCCTGCCCGCAGTACAAACCCTCGGTGTTCTCGCGGACGATGACCATGTCCATGTCGTCGGGCCCGACGTTCGCCAACGGGGTCTTCACACCGGCGAGCAGTTTGCACGGCCGGAGGTTCACGTACTGGTCCAACTGAAAACGCAGCTTGAGAAGGATGTCGGTTTCGAGCAGGCCTTGCGGGATTTGCTTCATGCCAGCCGGGTCGACGCCCACGGCGCCGAAGAAGATCGCGTCATGCTGCGCAAGCTCGGCGAGTGCCTTGTCGGGGAGCGTCTCGCCGGTCTTGAGGTAGTGCTCGGCACCCCAGGGATGGTCGGAGGTTTTCACCGAGAAACCGAACCGCTCACCGGCGGCCCGCATCAGCTTCACACCCTCGGCCACGACCTCCGGCCCGACCCCGTCGCCGGGCATCACCGCAATGTTCAGTTCGTTCGACATGAGCCGACAGGTTAGGACACATCGCGTCAAGACACACCGTGTCAAGCTGCCTCGAACAACCGCTGCGCCATCCGGATCATCACGCCGGCCTGCTGCCAACGGTCGGTCTCCTCACGACCGTCGAAAACACGGGCGTAGTTGATGTCGCCGCCGCGCAGAAGCTCCGGGGCCAGCGGCAGGTACGCCCCCGCCGGTGCGTTGCGCTTGAACGCCGCGAAGCACCGACCCCAGATATTCTCGAAGTCCGCGACGTGCTGGCCGGCGGCGCTGGTGCCGTCACCGATGTCGACCTGCATTGAACCACTGTTGCCGATGCGACCGTGCATGTACCCGACGCGATCCAGGACCGGCTGGGCGTAATCCATGTTCGCATCGACGCCGGCATACGGCATTTCGAGCCCGGTGTACCAATGGCTGAAGTCGCCGTTGATGCACAGGTCGGGATGACGCTTCACCAGTTCGACGGTGCGCCAGACATCTTGGGTCACCGTGGCACGGTGCGTCTCGACGTACAACGGAAATTCGTACTTCGCCGACGCCTCGACGACGGCCCCGAGAAGCCGATCGGCCTCGGCGTCGGATTCGAGGCCGTTGCCGACGTGGAGCGTCGCACAGACGTGGCCGCTGTCCTTGGCTTCGCGTGTGAGATCGTCATAAGCGGCCGGATCAGACTGCCGTCCCATGCCGCCCGCGGTTCGCAAGCCACCCGCCTGAGCGTCCGCACGGAACGAATCGTCGAAGCCCTGAACACCGACGTAGCCATGTTCCTTCAGCAACGCCGCCAGTTCCGCGCCCTCGACACCTGGGAAAGTCGAGTTGGCCGGCAGGCTGTCGAGCGTGCCGGTGTGAAAGAACGGGGCGAACTTCGGGGCGTCGTTGGAACCGTCGGTCAGATAGCGCATGACTCACCGTAGCCCGGGTCAGAGCAGTCGGTCGAGAACCGCGTTCACGGCCGCGACCTTTTCGTCGAACGACTCGGTCGCCTTGATCTCGAGCAGGTTCGCGTGCGGTCGCCACAACTCGGCGAGGAACGTCGCGTTGGCCAGCGCACCCTCCTCATCCTCGAACCGCACCGCATTGCTCGACGCGCCGTCGTAGACGCCCACCACCACCGAAGGTTCCAGCAATAACACCGCGTCGTACCGGGCAAGCTCCGCTTCGTGGGTCGTGCCGAGGTCGTCCCAGTACGCGGCCGGTCCGTCGGGCCAGTACGCCGCCCCGTCGACCGTGCCGCGGTCCAACAGCACCGGCCCATCAACCGCTGCTTCCGCCGCCACCTGATGCCGATAGATTTCGCGTTGGATGTCACGCCTGGTCTCGACATCGACGCGATCCCAACGCTGGCCGCGTTCGGTGTAGACATGCGTCGCCGCCTCGGCGATGTGCGTCAGTGTGGGCCGGGTCGCGGCGATCCGCGCACCGATCGTCGTCTTGCCGCTGCCCGGCGCGCCTGTGAGCACGATCTTCATGGACTCGCTTGAACCAGAGACGCCGTCGGCACGACCTCACGCCATGGGTTCAAGTCCAGCAGCCGATTGCGTGTCCGAATGAACCGCAGCCTGAGCGACCATGCGGCCGAACGGACATGGTGCCAACGCAAACGCGCAACGCGCAGGGCGAGCCAGGCAATGACCAAGGACATCGCCCCGACGAGGTAGCAAACGACCCGCAGCGTCCAGACGACGACCGGCCACCCCACCCGCACCATGCACCAACGTCCCATGCCGCCGGCCATGCGCAAGACCGTGCGTGGGGGTGAGGTTTTCAGGTCGCCGGGCGCGTAGTCGATGTCCATGGTGGTGCTCCGTCGGATGGATGCCAGCGTATCACACCACAGGCGGCTTGCCGAGGCTGCGGCGGATCGTGCTGATGTGACCGGCGTGACTCGCGACATGCAACCCGGCGAAGATCAACGCGTCGCTGACGGTCTTGTTCGGACCGAACGCATTTTCCAAGTCGCTGCCGAGCGCCTCGTCGGAAGCGGCCATCACCGCCGCGGCGAGCAGATCGCAATGCTCGGCGAAGATCGGCAGCAACTGTGCCACGTCGCCGAAGTCGGTCGCGGCATCGGCGGCCGTCTTGTCACGCGGGAACTTGCCCTCGAAGCCCTCGGGCAAGTCCGGGAGCTTGTCCGAACCGACCATGCCAAGGAATTGGCGTTGCGTCAGGATCAGGTGCCCGAGGATCCAGGCCGCGGGGTTGGCCCCGGTACACGGGCGGTGGTGCCACTCCTCGACGGTGAGGTCATGGCAGAATCTCTCGATCATCCACTTGCTGCCTGCGATCCCGTGGGCGATGGCGGTTTGTGCGTTGGCGCTCATGGATAAGCGTAGGGTTGGCGATGCCGCAGATCGTGGAATACGAGCAGGTGCTTGAAACGCTGGCGACACAGGGACTGGAACCGGCGTATCCGAACGGCGGCGCGTTTCATGTGCCAAACGGACGGATCGTCGGTTACATCAACGGCGAGGACGCAAGCATCCGGCCGGGCCTCGACGTGCGCAGAACCCACGATCTGACCGGACGTTTGCTCGACCTCTGGCAACGTGTCGGCGGTCGGCTCTGGCTGACACCCGCACATCACTGGGCTCACGAACTCCACCACGGCGGCAACGGGCAAGCCGTCCTCGACGCCGCCGGGCTGACGCTCGGCCTGCCGGACAACCTCGCCCACGCCGTCGAGTTCGATGATGCCGACACGTTTCGCCCAGTGCTCACGGTGCTGTTCGTCGAGAGCGACTGGCACGCGACGTTTCCCGACGCGGCAACCCCGGCCACCGCGATGCTGCACCATCACGGGCAGTTGTGGATCACGACCAACGAACCGCGTTCCGATCACTCCACCACACGGCGGTAGACTTTTTCACTCTTGCCATCAGTCGGACGGACGAGTGTGATGCGGCGGCCGCCGTACTCGGCGATGTAGAGATGACCGCGCTGCTCGTCGAGCACGAGGTCGAGCGGATCGGTGAACTGCGTCAGGCCGTTGACGCCTTGCAGCGTTTCGGTGATGCGACCGTCGGGCCCGGGGATGAGCACGGCCACATCGTCGCCGGCGCTGTAGCGGGTCACGAGGATCGCCCCACCGAGCTCGTCGCCGAACACGCCGCTGGTCCACTCGACCAGCCCGTTGGGCGAGAGGTTCTTGCCGAAGACAAACGCCGGCTCGCGCCAGTTGCCCAGCGGCTGCGTGCCGACCGGGTACTGCTGAATCTCCTGCGGATCGACGCCGGCGGTCGGGTTGCCGCCGTTGAGGACGAACTCGCCGCGGACGGGATTCGGGTGGCCGTAGTAACCGCCGGCCTCGATCGCGAGCAGGAGATCGTCGGTGGTGAGTTTGACGTTGTCGATCGCGGGAACGCCGTCACCGCCGGGCGACTTTCCGCCCGCGGCCGCGCCGTTGATGCCGCTATAGAGCTTGCCGTTGGAGTGCCAGAGCATGTCGTAACCGCTGCGAATACCCGTGGCGTGGATGCGAAGCGCCGCGTCCTCGGCGAACGGGTCGTAGTCGCCACCGCCGGCCTCCGTCGTGACATCGAGCGGCAGCGTTGCCGGCAATGCCTCGGGATCGAGCGCGAGCACCGCAGCCGTGAGCAGCCGCTCTTCACGCAGGCCCCACTTGTTGTCCGGCGAGCCGGTGGAAGTGTGCGAGCCCTGGTTGAAGTACAGCCGACCGTCCGGCCCAAAGGCGGGCTGAAAGTTGAGGTGATCCTTGAACCCGCGCGGCAAGCCGACGATGACGTCGGTGTAGTTGCTCAGGTCGGCCACATCGAGCGTGCTGATCTTGCCGGTGAAGTCGTCCGCGCCGGCGATGGTGCCGGTTTCGTTGGGCGGAACCATCTGGCCGTGGCTGACCCAAAGCGTCCGCCCGTCCGGCGAGAACGCAAAGCCCATGATCATGCGCGGGCCACCGTTGGCGGCGAGGACGGACATGAACTGCTCGCCGTTGACGAGCGTGCCGTTCTCGGCGATGTCCCAACGGTGGAGCACGCCCGCGAATGTCCCGGCATAAAGCCGGCCGTCCGGCCCGAGCGCCAGGCAAGTGAACGCGTCACGCTCCAACTCCGTGTCGAGGTCGACCTTCTCGAACGCGACGTCGATCGTCTCGAGCTTGATCCCCGTCGCGGTCGTGAACTCGGCGGCGTACGGCGTGAAAGCCGCGCCGGACCGGTCCTTGAGCGCGTCGGTGATTTCGAACTTGTAACGCCGGCCCTGTTCGAGCGGATTGATCGGCTGAACAATGATCGCGTCGCCGGAACCGGTGGTGTTGCGTAGGACTTTGACCGGTTCGCCGGTTTCGAGGTCGACGAGCGTCACCGCCGCTTCGAGCGTCTCCGGATCGACCCCGGCCCCGGCCGTCGGCAACCGCACGTCGGCCGCAAGTCCGTCGAGCGGGTTGAACGCCGACTCGCCATCGGCCGGCCGCGAGCCGGTCACCGTCGGCCGGCTCTCGCGCTCGGCGAGGGCGCTGCTCTCCATCTTCCCCAGCCACACCGCCGCCGCGGAGAACGCCACGCCGGTGAAGAGAACCACCACGACCAACAGCCAGGGCAACTTCGTGCGCATGGTCATCATATCGGGCCGTACGTTCGGGCGCTGAACGCGGTTTTCAGACCTTCACCAGCGCCCATCGGCCACTCGCGAACCGGGAGAACATCAGCACGCCCCGCACGCAAAGTTCCGCGCTGAGCACCCACCAAACCGCCCGCAGGCCCAGGTCGAAATATTGGACCACGATCAACACGCCGACGAGCCGGACCGCGACCGTACTGACGATGTTGAGGATCATCACCCAGGTGGTATCGCCCGCCCCACGGAGTCCGCCGGCGAAGATCAGGTACGCCGCGAAACCGACCTGGGCGAAGCCGGCGATCCAGAGCGTGTCGGCCGAGAGCGCGGTGATGCTCGGGTTCTCCGCGAGCCAGCCCGCCCACGCACCGCTGAGCAACAGGAACGAAACGCCGAGCAAAGCCATCCCCCCGCCGCCGACCGCGAAGCCGATCAGCGCCGCCCGGCGTGCCTCACCTGGGTCTTGCCGGCCCAGCGCCTGGCCGACCATCGTGGCGACCGCCGTCGCAACCGCGAAGCCCGACATGTACGAAAAGCTCTCGAGCCGAATCGTAACGTTGTGTGCCGCGGCCGAGACCGTGCCCAGGCCGTTGACCATGAGCAGCACGATGAAGTTCGCGCCCCAGTGCAACGCGCCCTCGAACATACTCGGCACGCCGATGCGCAGGATCCGACGGGCCATCGCCACGTTGGGCGCGAGCCGACGCACGGTCAGGCGTAGCTTGCTGCGGCCGGTGAACAGCAATGCCAATGCAAGGGTTCCGCCGAGGCTGTACGACAACGCCGTCCCGATCGCCACGCCCGCGAAACCCAGCTGCGGTAACCCGAACCAGCCACGCACCAGCGCGAAACTAAGCAGCACGTTGAGCCCGTCGACCAAGCCCATGAGCAGCGCCGGCCGAAGCGTGTCGCCCGCGCCGCGCAGGCAGGCGTTGGCGACGAAGAGCGTGACCATGAACGGCACCGCCAGCCCGAGCCAGCGGATGTAGATGCCCGCCTGCACCGTCGCGTCGGGGCCGAGGTTGAACCACGTCGCCACGGTGCCCGAGAAGATCGATGCCGGGATGCCCACGACGACGCCGGCGGTCATGCCCAGCAGCAACGCTTGACCGCAACCGGCATTGGCGATGCGTTTGTGCTTGGCCCCGATCGCCCGCGCGATGATCGCCGTCGCCCCGGTGCCGAACGCACCGGCGAACAGGCCGAGCAACCAGCCGATGTACGTCACCGACCCGATCGCCGCGGCAGCGGTGGCGTTCGCCTGCTCGTTGCCCGGCACGAGGTTGTTGGCCAAGTAGGTGTCGGTGAGCCCGACGGCGATGTGCAAGAAGTGTTCGAGCAGGATCGGGCCGCTAAGCCAAAGCAGTCGTCGCAGCAACGCCGGGTTGGAAACGGATGTCGAACCCGGCTGAAGCACGGACGATGGTAGCGCCCGTCGGGTCAACGTTTGTCCGCGGCGGCGCGTAGCTTCTCCTGCAGCTCTTCCGCCGATTCGTCCTGGTACGGCTCGACAAACCGCTCGGCTTCGGTGTCGGTGAGCGGGCCGACCTGCTTGCGAAACTTCGACTTCAAGGCGTCCATCCGCATCTGCGAACCGATCCCGTCACGCATCGTCCGCACGGGCCGGATCGCCACGCCGGCTTGGTTCAACCGCTCGGCGAGTCGCTCGTCGTGATCCACAAGCAATTCGCCGACGGGCTTATCAGTCGGGTGCTGTTTACGATGGATCACCGACGGTGCGTCCATGAGATTGACTTTCGCGCAGTTGTTGGTCAGGAGGAAGGTGCCATCGTCAAACTCGGTCTCGATCTCGACGGTGCGGATGTGATTGGGGATCGCACGTAGCAGCACGAACACCCGCATAAGTCCGCGGACCTTCACGTCATAGATGGCGGCACTGGTTCCGTCAGGCCGAACGAGTACACGGACGATCGAGCGCATGCTCGGCCACTGGCGTGTTGCGGCGAGGCTTTCGAGATGACCGAGCCGTCGAAAACCCGCTTCGACCAACTCGGCCTCACGTGCGTTGCACCACCGAATATCGACCCCTGGCAACGCGACCATCTCGTGCTCTTTCCGCTCCACCCACTCGAGCTGCTCATTCTCCAGCAGCTTGCTCGCTTGAGCGATGTTGGCGTAGCCGTCGCCGGTGTCGTGCCCGTCGGCCGCGATGCGTCGCAGCATGATCGCGACGATCTGCTGAGCCACGCCCAATCCGCCGAGCACAATGCCGACGTACGCGAACATCGGCCACGCCCCATCAAATCGCCAGAGCATCACGACTGAACCCCCCAGAACCACGAACCAAAACAGAAGCTACATGGCGGAATGATAATAAACCGGGATAATGCGTGCGTGTCGGCAAAGCTGGAATCGCGTTGGAGCTGGTTGACGATCTGGGGCCCGACCGTGCTCCTGTCGCTGCTTGGGTTTGCGTTGGCGTGGTGGTTCGTCGAGCCGGCGCCGCCGGGCGCGATCACGTTCGCGTCCGGCGCGCCAGGCGGTGCGTATCACGCGTTTGCCGAGCAATACGCCACTGAGTTCGCCGACCGGGGCGTGGGCGTCACCTTGCTGGAGACGGCCGGCAGCGTCGAGAACATCGAAAAACTTCTCGCCGGTGAGGCGGACCTTGCCTTTGTGCAGGGCGGGACCGTCCGCGCCGAACACCGTGAGCAACTCGTCGCGCTGGCCGACGTGTACGCCGAGCCGGTGATGCTGTTTTTGCGGGGCATCCCGGCGGCCGACTTCGAGTTGTCCCGGCTCGAAGGCCGACGAGTCGCGGTGGGCATGCCCGGCAGCGGAACCCGGCCGATCGCGACGGCGCTGCTCGATGCCGTTGGCGTCAACGCCGAGCGCGTCGATCTCGGTAGCAGTGACGCGACCCAGGCATTGATCGACGGCGAACTCGACGCGGCGTTCTTCGTGCTCAGCCCCGACGGGCCGACGGTCTCCAAATTGCTTTCGAGTCCGGGCATCGAGCTGGCGGACTTTCGGCGGGCCGAAGCACTTGCGGGCAGGTTCCGCTTCCTGCGGCCGATCACGCTTCACGAGGGGGCGGTCGATCTCGCGGCCGACCTGCCCCGCCGCGACACCCGGCTGGTCGCGCCCGCCGCCGTGCTCATGGCCAGCGCCGACACGCACTCGGGCATCGCCACGCTCGGCATTTACGCCGCCACCAGCATCCACGGCAAGGGCGACGCGCTCGATCCGCCCGGCACCTATCCCCGTCGCAGCGTCGGCGATGTCGCCATGTCCGACGCCGCCGACTACGCCCTACGCAACGGCCCCAACTTCCTGCACCGCCGACTGCCGTTCTGGGCGGCGTCGCTGATCGATCGACTGCTCATCCTGATGCTCCCGTTGCTCGGACTGTTGATTCCGCTGTTGCGCATCGCGCCGCCGACGTATCGCTGGCGAGTTCGGCGGCGTATTTACCGTTGGTACAAACGGCTCAACGACATCAGCCAGCAATTGCGACACGATGCCGACCTCGACAAGCTTCGCGCGGATGTCGCCGAGCTCGACCGCGAGATCGCCCGGGTCAACGTTCCGCTGAGCTACATGGACGAGCTATACGACCTTCGGCTACACGTTCAGTTCCTCGAACGTCGGCTGGAGAAGGCGGCGCGGGACCCATCCGGTACGCTACCGGCATGACCGAACCGCTTGAGTACCGCAGTGCCAACGTCAAGCCCGGCCCGCCGGGTGCGATGATCGCGTACGGCGTCATCACGTTGATCCTCGCCGCGCTATCGGGTTGCATCACGATTGCCTCGCCGATCGGCTTGTACGCGGCAGCGCAGCAGACCGGTTCGCCGGGCGTCGACACCGTAATGATCGGCCAGATCATCGCGGCCATGGCCATTTACCTCGTCGCGGCCATTGTGTTGACCGCCGGCGGCATCGGCATGGTGCGTGGGCAACGCTGGGTTCGGCCGTACACGCTGGCGATCTCGGTCCCGGCGGTCGGCTTCGGCCTCGCCAGGGTGATCGGCGTGGTATCGACATGGTCCATCCCGGCCACCGCCTCGACCGACGTCGGCACAAATCCCAACACGCCGTTCAGCCAGGATCAGGCGATGATGGTCGGCATGATCGTCGGGGGCGTCTTCACGTTGCTGTTCGGCGTCGGGTTGCCGTTGATGTATGCGTTGTATTTCCGCCGTCAGGATGTCGCCGACGCGTTGGAACGCTGCGACCCACGCGGGTACTTCGGCGCGCACTTGCCGATCCCGGCGTTGGCGTTGGCGGTGTGGCTCGCGCTCGCCGCTTTGTTCGGCTTGACGAGCATCGTCAACCCGATCCTGCCGGCGTTCGCGACATATCTAACCGGAGCTCCGGCCATGATCGGTTTGGCGCTCGGGGCCGCGCTGCTCTTGCTTGCGGCGTGGCTGGTCTGGCAACGTAACTTCGCCGGCTGGATCATCGCGGCGGTCGTGCTGCTTCTCTGGGCGTTGTCGATCACAGTCACGCCGTTGTTTGCCGAGGACAACATGTTCGCCGCACTCTCGGACCAACAGGTGCAGCAGTTCGGAGCGATGCTCGACGACTTTCCATCGTGGCCGATCGTCATCGGCGGCATTGTGCAAATCGGCCTGATCATCATCGGTCTGCTCTGGGCACGGCCGCACGTTGCCGGCCCCATCGACTGACACCCCTACGCTTCTGGCCATGCTCAGACAGCGTTGGTACATGCTGCCGGTCCATCTGGGCTTCTGCACCTTCGGGCTCTTCCGCATCGTGCAGGCCACCTCGACGGGCTACCAGGTCGCGGGCGGGTTCATGCTGCTCTTCGGCACGCTCGGTGTGGTGTCGTTCATTCTCTCCAACATGCGTGGTACCGGCCGCCACCCGGCCGGCCATCGTCGCGGCCGGCTCTACATGCGCGATCACGAGTTCCGCGAAGTCACCGACCTGACCGGCTTCGACCGGGCGTGGTACGACAACCTTCAGCGCGACCTCGAACGGGAAGGCTTTCGACACCTCGGCGATGTCGAGGATCTCGACGTCGAAGACGTCACCGGCAACCGCGTGATCCTCCGCCTTTTGTCGGACGACAAGGGCACGCTCGCCGCGCTGGCCCAACACGTGCCCGGCGGATTCAAGCGGCTGCGCGACAAGGACCTGCGCATTGTCGATCTGGAAACCGAACTCACCGCGGACGGCGACGACTCACAATACCTGCTCGTCAGCACGAGCAACACCGACGGGCTCGACGAAGGCGGCGCGGCCGGCGTTCGACTGAACCGCCTACCCCCCGACGCGACGCTTGAGGATCTGCTTCTCACCCACCGCGGCGAGGTCGAACAGTGCGAGGAAAAGTTCGGCCTAGAGCCGGCCCACGTCACGACGCTTGACGACGCACTGGCCGTGCAACACCGCGGCAACCGACTCCGCGGCGCGGGGCGGTGACGCTCAATCCAGTAGCTCACCGCAGTTGCGATGCACGGTGCCCGGCGTTGCGACGAGATCGAGCGTGATGTCATGTGATTGCGTCGGCAACGCTTCAACAAGTTGGCAATCGAAGCAGACGCCGAGCTTGGTACCGAAGAAGGTGTCGGGCGTGAGGAAGCGATCATAAAAACCGCCGCCACGACCGATGCGCTTGCCGCAAGGTGTGAACCCGAGGCCTGGAACGATAAGCAGATCAATCTCCCGGACCGGCATCGGTCGCCCGGCAGTCGGTTGCAAGAGGTACTTACCCTCACCGCTCGTCCCCGGCACGGTGTCCATGTCATCAGAGAAGCTGGCCACGGTGATCGCGGCCATCTTGCGCTGATCGAAATCAACCCGCGGCAGACACACGGTCTTGCCGTCTTGCCAGGCACGCAGTGCCAGCGCGGCCGTCTGCACCTCCGTCGGCAGTGCCATGTAGAGCATCACGACCCGCGCCCGTTGCCACTCACGCAAGGCGACGATTTGCGCGGCGATCTCCGCCGACGCTTCGTGTCGGTGCTGCTCGTCCAACGCCGATACCGCCGACCGCAGTTCGCGGCGAATCGTTGCCTTGTCCTGTAACAACCGAGCCATTCGTGCTCCTCGAAAAAGTTCTCCCCGTCAGACACCTACGAACGACTTGTGGTTCATCAAAACTAGCCGTTTGACCGATTCGGGTCGCTTTCAAAACGGGCGCGAATCGTCGCCTCGAAACCGCGATCGGTCGGCTCGTAGTAGGCGGCGTCAACACCAAAGTAGTCAGACGCATCAGCATCCGGTTTCGCCGCAGCCCGACCGTGGCCGAGTAATTCGGCGCCACTGTAATGCGAATCACGCAGGTGCCGAGGAACCGGCACGGTCCGGGCCTCGGCAACGTCCTTGGCCGCAAGACTGATCGCGTTCGTCGCGCTGCGACTCTTGGGCGCGGTGGCCATGTGGACCACGGCATGGGCGAGCGTCAGTTTGCCCTCGGGCATGCCGATGCGTGTGACAATCTCAAACGCCGACGCCGCGACGCTGATCGCCATCGGGTCGGCCATGCCGATGTCCTCGGAGGCAAAGATCGCGATGCGGCGCGCGATGAACCGTGGGTCCTCGCCGGCTTCGAGCATGGTCGCGAGCCAGTAGAGCGCGCTGTCGGGATCGCCGCCGCGCATGCTCTTGATGAACGCACTGGCCGCGTCGTAGTGGGCGTCGCCGAGACGGTCGTAGACGATGGCCTTGCGCTGGGTCGATTGCTCGGCGATGTCGAGCGTGACGTGGACGGCATCGGCTTGCTCCTCTTGGCCCATGGCCGCGTCGAGGTCGTCGTGTTCGGTCTCGGCGAGCTGGCTGAGCACCGCGACTTCGAGGCCGCTGAGGGCGCGACGCGCGTCGCCATCGCTAAGCGTGGCGAACAGGCCGAGCGCGTCGTCGTCGACGGTGAGGTCGAGCTTGCCGAAGCCACGCTCGTCGTCGGTCATCGCGGTGCGAAGCAACGCTTTGACTTCGTCTTCGCTGAGCGGTTGGAACTGGAAGATCTGGCTGCGTGAGACGAGTGCGGAGTTGATCGCGAAGAACGGGTTTTCCGTCGTCGCACCGATGAGCAGAATGGTGCCGGTCTCGACGTCGCCAAGGAGGATGTCCTGCTGGGCTTTGTTGAAGCGGTGGAGCTCGTCGAGGAAGAGCAGCGTGCGCGAGCCGCCGTGGCCCAGGCGTTCACGGGCGGCGTCGAGGACGGCGCGGACTTCCTTCACGCCGCTGTTGACGGCGTTGAGCATCGCGAAGTGCGACTTGGTGTGATTGGCAATGACGGCGGCGAGCGTGGTCTTGCCGGTGCCGGGCGGGCCGTAGAAAACGGCGGACGTGAGCCGGTCCGCGTCGATCATGCGGCGTAGGAGTTTGCCCTTGCCGAGGAAGTGTTGTTGGCCAACGACTTCGTCGAGCGAGCGCGGCCGCATGCGGACGGCCAGGGGCTGCGCCCGCCGAATGTTCGCTTCCCGTTGATCGGCGAAGAGGTCCATCCCCACAGTTTAGCGGCAGCACCGAAGGTGCCCGCGTCGACAGGGGCACCTTTGGTGCTCCCGCTAAACGGGGTTACTTCACGATCACATCCACCCACACGAGCCGATGGTCGCTCGCTTTCTCAACAAGTTCCAAACCTTGCCCGTCGGCTGGCCAGTACACGCCGCTGTCGACCACCTCCAGATCAACGCTCGGCAGCACGTAGTCGACCCGCAGGTTGCCGACGCGATTGTCGGAGAAGTCCCCCGTATCGAGGGCCGGGTCGCCGCGATGATCGGCATTGACCCCGCCCTGCCGCACCGCCGCCGCGGCCCCACCCTCCGAGCGCGGCCGTGGGTCTTGCACGCGCGGGTGGTCGAGCAGTTGGTCAATCGCCCCGGGGATCGAGCCACCATCGACCGGATCAGCATTCAGATCTCCCATAACGATGAACGGAGCCATCCGCTGATCTGCCATTTCGAACGGAGCGATCGGATGGTCGTAGAACCGCTCCAACGGCATCGCTGGCAATCCCAATGCATCGTTTTCACGAAGCTCCCGAGCATTGGCCGGCACATAGGCTGACCAGAACGCGATCTCATCGTGGTTCCGTCGCCCATTCCGATCCTCGTCACCATCGAAACCGGGCGGCGTCGGGTGGCTGAGCAAAGTGCGGACCCACCGATTGTTGATGAGAATGGGCAGATCGACGTGATTCTTACTGCTTAAGCGAAAATCCTTGAGTTCGGCGGATTCGTAAAATGACTCTGGCGGGCCGACGAACGTGATTGAGCGGCCTTTGCGTTCGCCCGCCACCTCGACTTCTTTCCACCGAACCTCTGCGAAGGTTCGCTCGCCGCCGATCATGAGCCGGTGTTTGCTCAGGAGGATGAAGCTGTACTGGCCGGGGAAGGTGCCGTAGCCGAGGGCGTCGTTGCCGTAGGCGCGGGTGCCGAGTTCGCCGCCGGTGGTGCCGTCGTTGTTGAGGTCGTGGCCGCTGGGGATGCCGGTGTTGCTTTCGGCGACATAGACGTACGGGTACTCGATCGGCTCCCGGCCGCCCTGGCTCACCTGCAGGTAGTTCTCGCGGAACAGGTCCGCCGCGCGACCGTCCGCGTCCCAATCGAACTCGTTCACGAGCAGCACGTCCGGGCGGATTTCCTGGATTACCGCAGCGACGGCTTGCGCCTGCTCGTCGTCGGGCGTCGAGAGGTCTTCGATCAGCTCGCCCTGAGCCGAGCGGTAGAGCGACGCGTTGTACTGGGCGAAGCGGACGGGCTTCGCGGAGCAACCGACGGCGATGAGAACGAGCAAAGCGAGGTAACGCATGCGCGGATCCTAACGTCGTGTGAAGTCCGAAGGGAGGCTTCCGCATAGCCCCTTCTCCGTCGCCGCTCGCCGTCTCACGACCTGCCCGGGGGCAGGTCCTCGACGAAGTCGGCGAGTTGGGCGGCAGTCGGCGATTCGGCGGTGCGGACGTAGTAACCGCTGGTGCCGACACCGGTGCAGAGGCTTTCCTCCAGGCTCAGCCCCAGCACGCGGCCGAGGCTGAACCCGGCGTTGAAGTGGTCGCCGGCCCCGGTGCTGATCTTCGGTTCCTCCACGAACGGCCCGTCGAACCACGCCGACTCGCCCTCGATCGCCGCAGCCGCGCCGTGACGCGGGTGAACCACGCAACACGCGATGTGCAGGTCCTTCCGAATCCCGTCCGCCAGCGTCAACGGGTCGTCCGACTTCACACCGAGAAGCTCGCCGACCTGCTCGGCCTCTTTCTGGTTCAGCCCGAGCACCACGTCGATCTGTTTCTGGAACCGCGCGAGCGTCTGCAGGGCCATCTTGATGTCGTGGGCGGTGCGTTTCTCCGGATCGGCCAAGTCGATGAAGAGCTTGCGATCGTGCTGCTCAAGGTTGGGCACGACCTCGTCGAGCAGGTGCTCCCAGATGTCGGTCATGTGCGGAAGCATGGTCCAGTTGACCATGCCGATGAGTCGGGCGTCCGAAAGCAGAGCCTTGAGTTTGTCCCGGCCGACGCGGTCGATGAGGTTGTTCCAATTAACCTCGCCGAGGGATTCGTGCTTGCCGAGCATGAGCTTGCCGTCGCCGAACTCCAGGGCGTCGGTGTGGCCGGGCTGGCCGATGGAGATGACGTTGGCGCGTTCGAGCAGCGGGGTGAAGACCGGATCGACCTCGGGGACGCCGAGGTTGCCGATGTAGGTGGTGGACGCACCGAGCGAGGCGATGGCGTTGGCCATGATCGGGCCGTTACCGCCGAGCTTGCGGCGTTTGACGACCAGCTCGTAGTTGGCCGAGTGACCCGCGGCCGCGGCCATCTTTTCCGACAAACGCTTGATCGTCGGTACCGGCTCGTACCCGTCGGCCGTCCGCTTGTCGACCACCGCGATGATCTCGTCCACAAACCCGTCCAGCCCGAGCACCGCCGGCACCGCACCGACGTCGGCGGCACGAAGCTTTTCGGCGGCAGATTTTCCGATCGCGGCGCGGTGACTCGACATGCGTGCGGTGTAGCACGGACGCATCGTCCCCGCAACGGCGGCAGGACGTGTAGAGAACCGGCCCGCTACTTCTGGAAGTCGGCCGGCTGGGTCGCCGGCGTGGTTGACGGTCGGGTCGTCGGCACGGTGGTCGGCCGGGTGGCGGGCTCCGCCGCCGACGGGGTCATGGGAGCGACCGGCGTCGTCTCGCGGCGTGGCTCGGAAGGAATCGCTTCGACCTCGGCGGCGGGCACCGGGTCCGGCACGTCCGTGTCGACATCGGGAAGCGTGGCGGGGGCCGTGGTGGGTTGTGTCGTGGGCCGGGTTGCGGGCTGAGTCCCTGGTGCGGTGGTCGGTGCAGTAGCCGGCAACGTCGTCGGGGCCTCGACCGCGGACGGCGGGAGGGTCGCGCGTTTCGGCAACGGCGGATTGGCGGTGAAGCTCGCGGGAAGCTCCTCGCCCACGTAAACCACCTTCTCGGTCGGGTCTTGCGTGAAGTAAGTCACCGGCAAGACAATCAGATTGCCGATGAACGTGGGCACCTGAACCACAGCGTTGCCCGGCTCTTCCAGGTCTTCGTTGACTTCCCACTGGAAACCGAGGTTCCCGGCGATCACGTCCCCCGAGGCGTACTCCGCCCGCGTTTGCGGCCAGTCACGCAGGACGATCGCCTCGTCCACGCCCGGGTCGGGCACCACGCCGACATCGACGTAACGGTCCTGCGTCCGGCAGCCCGACACCGCGAGCGCGGCAACGGTCAGAGCGGCAAAAACGACGGGCGTGTGGGCAGGCTTGGTCATGTCAGGTTTCAAGTAGGAACAACGGTCGGGCACAAAAGTCACGGGTTCAAAAAAAGACGCCATTCCTCGGCCAGGGTGCGCTCGCTGGGGTCTTTCTCGATCAGCGGCGCTTCCGCCCCGCTCTCGGCTTTGGCCGAATGTTCGGCCGCGAGCTGTTCGATGTCCGGCCCGTAACCGAACGGGTCGGCCAACGCCGCATCACCCGATTGACGCTGCGGACCGTCGAGTGTTTCACCCACATCGGCACAACCGGCGATCAGAATGCAGACGAGAAGCAATCGAGGCATCATCGCAGTTTATCGGATCTTCCTCCGGCTGTCAGAGCAACATCGGTAGGCGGGCACGAACGATGTCGAAGTTCTTATTGTGCAGATCGTCGGCATCGATGAAGAAGTCCAAGTGCATCCCGTCCCCCAGGTCCAAGACCCCGAGGCTAGCGTCGAACGAGCAGAGCAGGCGCGCCCGGTCGGCCTCGGCGCTGATCCGGTCGGCGTTCGCCTCCATCCACTGCACATCTGGCCGATCGGCCTCATACTCTTCGGCCCAGCCGCTGCCGTCCTCACGCGCTATCGCCCGGTCAAGCTCGGCCAGCGTGATCACGTCCGACGACGCGTCCACATCGGGCTTGCCGAGCTTTTCGTAAGCAATTTCGCGGTGAAGGTCGTACTCGTCCTGCATGGAGTGACCGCCAAGTTTGCCGTCGGCGGCGTGAGTCGTCAGCTTGCCGAGCAACGCTTTATCGATTTGGTCGAGCACGTCTTCGGGCAGGCCGGCCTGCTTGGCGTCACGTGCGAAGCACTTGCGTGACCACGGCAGGCTGAGCATTGGGCTGAACGTGAGAGGCACCGGCCGCAGGTGGCTCCACGCCGCAGGTGGCTCCACGCCGTCCGCGGCTCCGGTTCCGGAACCACACGCGGAGCCAGCGGCTCGCCAGGCTCACGGTACAACGCCGGCACCGGCATGTCGTACTCCGCTTCGAGCCCCATGAAGAGCCACAGATGGCCTGCGGCCGGCATGCCCATCGCCGCCGCGTTGAGCAAGGCGGCAAAGTCGAACTGTGCGAAAAACGTCGTGTCAGTCGGCCACTCGACCGAGTCCGGCAAGTCCGGCACCCCACCGAGACGACTCGCACCAACGGGCATCGTGGCACCCCGGTCGCCGTACTTGAACGTCGCTGTCGGGCGGATCCAGCGCCGCAACAGTTCAGCGTGCTCGATGAGGCCGAGTTGTTCGATCGTATCGTCGAGCATCAGCGCCCCATGCTTTCGTTGTAGTTGGGCGCTTCCTTGGTGATCGTGATGTCGTGGGGGTGGTTCTCGGCGACGGAGGCGTGGCTGACGCGGACGAAGCGGGCTTTGTCTTGGAGTTCGGTGATGGTGCGGCAGCCGCAGTAGCCCATACCGGCGCGGAGACCCCCGACAAGTTGGTAGACGAAGTCGCCGAGCGAGCCGCGGTACGGGACGCGGCCCTCGACGCCCTCGGGGACGAGTTTTTTCGCGTGCTTCTGGCCGTAGCGATCGGCCGAGCCTTTGACCATCGCGCCGAGGCTGCCCATGCCGCGGTAGGTTTTGTAGCGGCGACCCTGGTGGATGACGAGCTCGCCGGGCGACTCGTCGAGGCCGGCGAAGAGGCTGCCCATCATGCAGACGCTCGCGCCGGCGGCGATGGCCTTGGCGATGTCGCCGGACTGGCGGATGCCGCCGTCGGCGATGATGGGGACGTCGCGGGTTCGCCCGACGGAGACCGCGTCGAAGATCGCCGAGACCTGTGGCACACCGACGCCGGAGACGACACGGGTGGTGCAGATCGCGCCGGGCCCGATGCCGACCTTCACCGCGTCGACGCCGGCGTCGATGAGGTCGCGCGCGCCCGACGCCGTCGCGACGTTGCCGGCGATCACGTCGATGTCGTGGGTGGCTTTGACCTGTTTGACGGTGTCGATCACGTTCTCGCTGTGGCCGTGCGCGGTGTCGACGACGACGACGTCCACGCCGGCGTCGATGAGCTGGTCAATGCGGTCGAACTGCAACACCCCCACCGCCGCCCCGACCCGCAGTCGGCCGCGCTCGTCCTTGCAGGCGTCGGGGAACTGTCGGAGCTTGTCGAGGTCACGCATCGTGATCAGCCCCGCGAGCTGGCCGCCGCCGTTGACGAGCAACAGCTTCTCGACCTTCTCCTTGAACAGGATCCGCTCGGCGTCTTCGAGGCTCGTGTCGGCGGGCGCGGTGACCAGTTCGGTGGTCATCACGTCGGCGATCTTGCGGGTGTCGTCGTCCTCGAACTTCAGGTCGCGGCGGGTGAGGATGCCCACGACCTTCGCCGGGGCGGCCTGGGCACGCTGCTCGCCGGGGGCGCGGTCGTTGATGGGGATGCCGTTGATGTTGAAGGTGCTCATCACCCGGCGTGCGTCGCCGATGGTGTCACCGGGCGAGAGCGTAACGGGGTCGGTGATGATGCCGTTCTCGGAGCGTTTGACCTTCTCAACCTCGCGAGCCTGGTCGGCGGCGGAGAGGTTCTTGTGGATGATCCCGATGCCGCCCTCCTGGGCGAGACCGATGGCGAGGGCGGCCTCGGTGACGGTGTCCATCGGGGCCGAGACGAGCGGGATGTTGAGCGTGATGCGACGGGTGAGGCGCGTGCGTGTGTCGGCCTCGGCGGGGACGAAGCCGCTGCGCTGGGGGACCAGAAGAATGTCGTCGAAGGTGATCGCGTCGTAAGCGACCTTCTGCTCAAAAAGCTCCCGGCCGGAGGGGGCGTCACCCGGTGAGTGTTCCATGTGCGGATGTTGCAGATCGGGCCGAGCGCGTCAAGCGTCGCGTGCGACCCGTGCAGCAGGAGCCGCTCAACATCACCGTTTCTCGAGCAGATACCAGAGCGTGTCGGCGTTGATCGCCTCGACGGCTGCGCCCATGGGTGCGCCGGTGCCGTCGAGGGGCGTAACCGTGTATCCGGGCAGGTCGAGGGTGCCGTGGACGGGGTCGATCAACGTCGGCGCATTGCCCCACTGGTCACGGACGCTGTCGCGGTTGGGCGTGTACTTCATGCCAGTGTTCACGACCTCGCCGGTGACGGCAAGAAGCAAGCGGTCGGCCTCGCCGATCGGAGCATCATCGAGGGCAATGAGAGCGAACGTGTGCCAACGATCGTCGGCCGGCGTCCAGCGAATGTCGCCGAACGTGACAGCGCCGCTGCCGACCATCGCCTTTACTTTCGGAGCGTCGATCGTGTAACGGTCGTCGACGTCCCAGGCGAGTTGGCCCGTGTCCGCGGTGATGGTGTCGGTGCCCGGTTCGACGTTTTGCCCTTGCGGCGTGGGAGCGGTCTGGTCTTCGTCGAGCCGGAGACCGATGCGATGACGCAAGGCCGTTTCCTGGGTGACGCCGACGTGGGTGGCGTTGACGTTGGTCCAAGGCTGGCCGACGCCGGCGAGCAGCTCGGCCTGCTCACGCTCGGTCATTGTCGCCGTCACCCAGCCCTCGGCGGCATCAACATCGCCACGGCGGTACATCAACGCGCTGACGATGCTGTTGACCTGCACACCGGGGTGGTTGGCGACGTTGAACATGTTGTCCATCGCGCCCGACGCCCAACCCTCGATCTCGCCGAGGTAGGCGAAGTACCACATGCCATTCCAGCCTTGGAGCGACGCATAACCGCCGAGCATGAGCGGCCCTTCGGCGGCATGGGGGTTGGGGATGCAGTGGTTGAACTCGCTGAGAAAGAACGGCTTGCCGACGACCCGCTTGGTCGCCGGGGCCGAAACACTCACGGCGAACGGGCTCTTGAGCATCGACTCGGGCTGCACGGTCCAATCCGTCGCCCAAGCGCCGCCGCCCATGATCGGGATGGTCCAGTACTCGTGAGTGTCGATGGCGTCGTACGGTGCCATGACGTGCGGCGCGGTGTATCCGACGATGGTCGGAACGATCAGCCCTTGGACGCCGAGCTCGTCACGAAAGTAGTCGGCCATGTGTGACCAATACACTTGCTCGGTGTCAGCGAGGAACGCCATGTAGTCGGCCTTGGCCTGTGGCGTCGGATCCGAAAGTGCGTCGAAGCCGACCAGCGGGATGTCCGGCGGCGTCAACGGCAACGCATCGGGCAACCTCAACTCACCGCCGGGACACAGCTCGACGTTTCGGAAGTCGACCGATCCGACCCGCGAACCCAGATCGCTGAAGAGAATCCGGGCGTTCGTCTCACCTGCGGCACCGACGAACGAGTACGAGTAACTTTTCCAAGCTGGCGTAAGACCGACGCCACGGTTCAACCCCAGCGGGGTCCAGGGCACGCCGTTCTTGCCGACCTTGGCTCGGAGGTGTTCATGACTCTCACTTTTGGCGTCGAAGCTGAGCGTGTAGAGCTTGCCCTTTTCGATCTCGACGCCGCCGTAAACGAACTCGACGGTCCAGCCGGCACCGGACTGGGTGATATCGAGGCGGACCGCGTCGCCGTCCCCGGTGAGCGTCGCTTCGCTGCCGGCCTGGGTGAGGTGTTTCCAGGAACCGGTCGCCGCACCCCCTGCGGCGGCGACCGGTGGGTTCATGGCTTGCCCGAGCGGCTCGGACCGCTCCCCCCAAGCGGCCCGCAGCGCGTCGGCATCGCCGTACTTGCCGGCGAGCCAGTCGTTCCACTTCACACGCAGCATCTCCTGATGACGCGGCGGGAAGGCGTAGATCTTGTTCTCCAGGAACGGCTGGATCAGGCCGTTCTCGTTGGTGATCTCGATGATCGCGACGCCGGGGTCTTCGGCATAGGTCTTGCCGGTGTAGGGGTTGACCGTCGCGAGCAGTTGGCGGGCGGTTTCCTTCTTGAGCTCGAGGATTTGAGGGTCGACGAACCCGAGCGTGTGGGAGAGCTTCCACTCGGTGTCGAGCACGTCCTGCGGTAGCCCGTCGCCTTCGACGAACTTTCGGCTGCACAACACGTTGAGGTTGACGTAGATGCCGTGCTCGATGAGCCGGCTGACGAAGAAGTTCATGCGGTCGATCTGATCGTCGGCGAGCTGCCGGGTCGTGTCGTTGGGAAGCTCACCGAAGATGTTCTCGGCCTGCCAGTTGTTGTCGATGTGGTGCAGGCGGACACAGTTGACGCCGGTTTTGGCAAGGCGGGCGGCGTAAGCGTCGGCTTTGTCCTTGGGCGGGAAGGCGGCCGAACCGCAGATGTTCACGCCCCAGAAAACGATCTCCTCACCATCGGCCAGTAATCGGTCACCGTCGACCACCACGCGCGCATTGGCCGGGCCGTCGTTGAGGAACGTCAGCGACGTCGGCGTCTCGGCCACGTCGTCCAGCGGCATCACGAACGGCACCGTCGCCGTCTCCGATTTCCGCATCACCTCCGGCTCGGCAAAGCTCGGCACCACGACCGAAGCACACGCCACAACAACGGCGCCGACCAAACTCATTTGCTTCAACACGCGACCTCCTCGTCGGTGCGACGACCTTATCAGAAGCGCTTGCAAATGCGAGAAGGATTTGTCATAGGTGCTTCGCCCACAGCTCACAATCGCACCACTTGCCGAACTTGCGACCGACTTCCTTGAGCACGCCGACCTGCTCGAAACCGAACCGCTCGTGGAGCCGGCGGCTGGCGTGCATCTGGCTGTCGATCTGCGCGTAAACCATGTGGTGCCCAGCCTTCTCGGCCCGCCGGATAAGGTCGGCCATGAGCGCCGAGCCGAGCCCCTGACCGGCGTGTGTCGGGGCGACGTAGATCGAATCCTCGACGGTCGTCGCGAAGCCGGGCTTGGGATCGAACGGGCTCAACGACGCGTACCCGAGCACCTTGCCGTGATCGACCGCGACGATCAGCGGATGTCGATCGGCGTTGGCGGTCTTGAGCCGTTGCCAAAGGTCCATTTCCTCCGCGGGCTTGTCGGTGTAGATCGCCGTGGTGGTGCGGATGTAGTGATTGCGCAGCTCGGTGATCGCACCGAGGTCGGACGCGGTCGCGGGACGGATTTTGACGTCTCCGGGTAGTTCGACCGGGCGATGCGAAGCGGACTCGGGGCCGCGAGTCGTCGGCTTCCGGCGGTTGTCGAGAAGCAAGTCCGCATACTCCCCCATCCCCCACGCCAGCGCCCCGGCATACCGCACCGGCAGCCAGCGGTACGCGAAGCGTTTGCCATTATCACCGCCGTCGCCATGGACCGTGTGCTGCCACGCGTTGGGAAGATCACGGTCGACGGCCAGCTCGTAAACGTGCCGAGTCTGAACGAAGTCGCGGTAGCTGTTCCACCACGGCGTGGTCGTGAGCTTCCGCACAACCCGCGCGTCGTCGAGGCCGGCTTCCTCGTGGACCTCGCGAACGACGGCGTCCTCGGGCGATTCGCCCTCGTCGACGCCCCCGCCGGGGACTTCCCAACCGGTCGGGCCGTCGGCGTCGCGATTGACAAACGCCAGCAGTTCCAGGTCGTCACCGCGTTCGCGCGTGAGGTACGCCAGGACTTTGTCCGTTCGCGGCGTTGAACTCGACATGGCGTTCATCATCGCCGCTGCTACGCCAGATGCCATCGGTGTGAAGGATTTCGTACGGCTTGAAACGGTTCTTGTACGCCATCTGTCCGCAGCCCGGGATCCAGTACCCGAGGTAGTAGTGCCGCAGGTGCAACTGGGCGGCACGGCGGATCTCGGTGATCGCGCCGAAGGTGCCGAGCGAGCGCCGTTTCTCGGCCGGGTCGAAGTAGAAGTACACGCTGCTGAACGTCAACGGCGACACGTCACACACGCCCACGCCCAGCAACTTGCCCGTGCCATCGCGGTAGAGCATGTCGATCGTGTGTACCGGCGAATCGTACAGGAAACGCTCCAAATCCTCACGGCTGTGATCGTCGCGGCCGTGCCATTGGGCGTAGTAGCGGCGATAGAGCTCGAACTTCTCGTCGGTGAGCCGATTGGCCTCGGGCGTCACGGTCAGGTCTGCGTTGCGGTTGAGGGCTTTCCGCTGGCTCTTGCTGGGCTTGAACGCCTCGGTGACCACACGGATCGGCCGGCATTCACGACAGCCCTCGCACGCCGGTTGGTACACCAGTTTGCCGCTGCGTCGGAAGCCCGCGTCCATCAGTTCGTCGTACACCGTCGCCGGCAGATTCTCGATCATGAACGCCCGGCTACGCGCCTCCCGGCCCGGCAGGTACGGACACTCGTGCGGCGAGAGCACCGGCAGCGAAATCCCGTGCGGCACCGGCCAACTCGGCCAATGGCTGAACGATTGCGCGAAGGCGGTCGGCACGTCGGATTGCTTGGCGTGGGCCGTCACCGCAGCGCATCAAACCACCGGGCAACGGCCGACACAACGTAACAGACGCCGCACATACAAAACGGGCGGCCACCGTTGCCGGCGACCACCCGTGGGGAAGGGGGAATCGGTTCCGCGCTTACTTCGCCTGCGCGAGCTTCCGCCAACGCGTCGGCGTCAGGCCGGTCGCCTGCTTGAAGCGACTGGTGAAGTGCGACTGGTGGGCGAACCCACAATGCCGAGCGATTTCCGCCAGTTCGATGCCGGCGACCAACTGCCGCTTGGCCGTGTCGATCTGACAATCGAACAGGTAATGCTTGGGCGTGAGACCCAGCAGTTCGGTAAAGCGGCGGTGAAAGTGGAACGGGCTCAGGTGGACGTGCTTGGCGATGACCTCGAGCGTCGGGCCGTTGCGGTGCTCGTCGTACATGAACCGCACGGCCGGCACGAGGCGGGCGACCTCATCGTCAGCGGCGACGTCTTCCGCGGTGACGGCCGCGAAATCCGCGGGCGCCGGCTGGTGCGTGACGAACACCACGGGCATGTCAGCGGACAGCCCGGCCGGGCCGGTCAGTGCGGGGTACGACTCGACACGCCGCACGCGGAACGCCCATAGGTCGCCGCGATCATCCGGGATGACCACGCGCTTGCCGCCGGCGTCAGTGCCGCGCTTGTCGAGGGCCTTGCGCACGACCTGCTCGAGCTGGCTGCGGAGACGGCCACTCAGGCCGGCCAGGGCCTGCTCGCCATCGGCCGGGTACAAGACCTGTCCGCCGGGTCCGAAAGCGATCATCGGCGTGGCGAGTTCGTGCGGCATCGGTCCCGACGGTGCCGGGCTGCGGTGCAGCTGCTTTTCGATGTCCTTGCCGAGAGCGGCGACGCGCTCGCCGTCAGCGGCGGTGAACGGCTGCGCCGATGCTTCGCGGAACAGCACCAACGCTCCCTGGTATCCGGGCAGCAGGACGTCGGCCATCGGCACGGCGAGTTGATCGCCGAGGCCTGAAGGACGCAGCACCGCACTCTCGAACTCCGAGCCGGTCAACTCACGCGAAGGCCAAAGCTCGGCCGACACCGCCGGCTTACCGGTGAGCAATGCCGACCAGGTCACGCGGTCTTGTCCGTCGACGAGGCGGCTCAATCCGCGGACGATCCCGTCGTCGGCATAGTCCGGGCCGATGACCTGGACGCCGCCCCGCGGCATCGTGGAGACGAGCACCGCCTGGGCGAACGACACCTCGCGGTGAATACGTTGAAGCAGATCGCGGACGGGCGTCTTGCCGCGACCGCTGCGAGCCGAGCTTGCGCGATCGGGGTCGCTGGTGAACTCGGCGTGGGCGGCCGCGTGATCTCGGGCGGACGGGGCGCGGTGTTCGGTTTCCATGGTAGTCTCCGTGGAGTCGGTGTCGCCAGCCGCGGAGGGACCGGGGCGGTTGACGGGGGAGCGATTGTGGTTCATGGGACAGTGGGTTGAGCCGGCCCCGGCATGACGCGGGACAGGGAGGTGGTCGGTTAAACCGATTCACCCTTTCGATGATTTAGTCACCCGGGGCGTGGCACGGCACACGTCGCCATGAAAACTCCCCGGGCGGGGTCTGGTCCGACCACGAGAGCCGAAGGATCGGCCGAGCGGACGGATTGCCGCAACGGGCGGCGTCGCTTTGTGTCAACATTCGTTACAGACCGGCGTTCAGGTGGGTGCGACCGACACGAATCGGTCGCCGAACGAATGCCCCGTTCATGCCGCTACTTCATGGCAGGACGGAGCCCGGTATCCAACATAACCAAAGCGATTACATACACTTACGCGGGAATAGTCGGGCATGACCGTTCAGCCTGTCCACCGAACTGTCGCCCATTTCGCGCCGGTTTGGCGATTCCGGCACGGGCGTTGAGATTGGTCGTGCATGACTGGCCTCAACACCCCCGCACAGAGCAAAGCCGTCGCCGAACTTGGCCGACTCGCGGCCATCGCTGACCGTGCCGGCCGGGAAGTCTCGGCCGTGGCTTGGGCACCCAAAGTCCGCATCGCTCTGCTGACCTTGGCCACCTTCGCCGCCCTGTGCTGAACATCCTGATCCGACCGGTCGAGTACCACCCCTTACGGGACAAAACAGACCGCATGCCGGCAACACCGATCAGGCACACCGGCTCCGCCGGACACCTGACACATGTCGCCAAACCGACGGGATTTCCCCACCAGCTCGGATCGAATCGCGGCCCGAAACCGGGCAACCGGCATCGTCGCGAATCACGCCCAACTCAGATCACAAATGGCATCATTGCGATGCCGACCGTGTTGGCCGCGTCTTATAGACCCGCATCTTCTTGCCAGGTTTGTCGACTCCTCGTTTTTCCGGGAACTTTTTCGCAAACGGCGATAGCCGGGCATAAACACGTATTTACGCCTCTTTGCGGACACGATATGTGCCGAAACTGGTCAGACGCAACCTTTCTCGGTGACGATTTTTAACTTTCAGGCTGATTGTCGCCCTGCTCATCGTCGCCCGCCGATGCGCGTGCCTCTGGGCCGAGCCCGTAGATCACAAATTGGTGGCTTAGGGCCGAGAAGCCGTGCTCGGAAGCCAGTTTTTCCCGTAGGGGTTTGAGCAGTTCGCCCGGCACCGCCACGACCTGGCCGGTCTCGACGCACACGATGTAGTCGTTAGTCTCCCGGCCGGCGATGACTTCGTAGTGGGCGCTGCGTTGGCCGAGGAACACCTGCTTGACGATCCCCGCGTCGGTCAGATGCGTGAGCGTCCGGTAGACCGTCGCCCGGCTCGTGCGGTTGCCGCTGGACTTGAGCTCGTCGGCCAGTTGCTCGGCCTCGAAAAGCCCCTCGGTCTGCAGCACCGCGTCAAGGATCGCGGCCCGCTCGGGGGTGTACTTCTGGCCGTGGCTTCGAAGGTAGCGGCGGAACATCGAACACGCCGGGATCGTCGCCGGAATCGCATCACCGTGCCCAGGCACCGACGGGGGCGTGGCGAGCCGTTGGTCCTTGGCGGGTTTGGATTTCGTGGCGGTGGGCATGACGTGCCCTTAGCTTAGCCCTCGCGCACGCGGTACACCACGCCGCCCAGTCCGTCGTCCCGGCCGTATGGGTCGCCGGTCGTGACGAACACGCTCCCATCGTCGGCAACCAAAAGATTTTCGGCCTTGAGCGTCGGCTTGCCGAGTGTTTCAGCGAGATTGACCCAGGGCTGCGATAAGCCGCCGTCGTACACGTCGGTCGGGTCGGGCCGAAAACGGTGTATGCGGGCCGGCTGGGCGTTG
Organism: Planctomycetota bacterium; assembly: GCA_039182125.1. NCBI lineage: Bacteria > Pseudomonadati > Planctomycetota > Planctomycetota bacterium. Next base: position 9,502 of record JBCDCH010000038.1, on the reverse strand, counting down.
ATCACGTACAACCGCCCGTCGGGGTCGAAGCCGATGTCGGTGATGTCGGCACTGGTACCGGCGATCGGATCCCATGCGGGAAAGCGCGCGACGACCTCCGCGACGACCGGGCGGGCCGGTTCATCATCGTCGAGCCGGACGCGGATGATCTGGCCGCTGGTGCGGAAGCCAACGTAAAGGTAACCGTCACGAACGGCGAGCGCGGAGTGGCCTTGGACGGTTTCGGTCGACCCGTCGGCAAGCCGCAGCATGTCGCCGAAGACCAACGTTGCCGGGCCGGCGTCGCCTTCGGGATCGGCACGCAGCGGTGTCAGGTCGTGCCGGACGAGCATGTGGTTGTCCTTGCCGACCACGTAGAGCCACCGTCCGATGACCAGGCAGTTGTTCGGCCCCTTCGGCTGCGCCTCGGCGTAATCCCAACCGCCCGCATGACGCGCGACTTCGTACCACCGCCGAGTGCGGAGGTCGTAACGAAGGACGGCGTCACTGGCATTCTTGCGAAAGGCCGTCCCCTGGCCGTCGATGCCGCTGAACGCGCAGAGGTAAAACGACTGCGTCGCCGGGTCGAAACGGAGCGTGCAGTACGGGCGGTCGGTGCGCGTTTCGTCGACCGGATCCATCGTGCGGTCGAGCAGGTGGAACGGCGGGTCGGTTGGGCGGGCGACGACAACGCCGTTGGTCGTCGGATCATCGCCATCCGGGTCTACGGCGAAGAGCGTGCCCGCCATGTCGTCGAGCCCGGCATCGACCCCACCCGCCCCGCGGACTCGGCCCCTTGCCAGCACGTACAGCGTCCCGTCGTGCAACGCCAACCCACGCGGGAACGGCACCACCGACGTCACCGGTTCGACCGTCGGCGCGGCTGCCGGCGGCGCGAACAGCAGCATGCACAGGAACGTCGCGACGATCATCAGAGCCCCACGGCGGCCCGAATGCGATCCTTGACCTTGTCCGTGCCGATCTCGTTCTTGCCAAACCCGGGCTTGGCACCGGCGTCCTCGGCCGCTTGCTGGGCGTCGTCGAAGTTGCTCACCATCATCACGGCCAGGTCCGGGTGCTTCTCCCGAACCTGTTCAAGGAGTTCCTGGCCCTGCCGATTGGTGAAGCCGAACTCCAGAACGCGATTGAACAACAGCAGGTCCACACCCTGGTTCACGGTGGCCTCGAGTTCGTTGTCGTCGTCGACCATCTTCACTTGGGCACCCGGGAGTGCCGACGAGACGGCCATCCGCAGGAACGAACTGTCCGGGCCGCAATGGCCCACGAGTGCAACGGTCTTGGCTGTCACGGTGTTGCTCGCAATATCACTCATCGTCGGCCCCTTCAACATCATCACCCGCATCATCCGCGGCATGACCGGCTTGTTCGGCGTTGGCCACGTCCGTGTGCTTGCGGAAGATCGCGAGCACCTTGTCGATGTCAACGACATACATCTGGTTGTCGTGCTCGAGTTCCACCGGAACCGCTTCACGCGGGTCGAAGAGCACCTTGTCGTACTGTTTGATCGCCCGATCCTCGTCGGAGGCGATCTCCTTGGAAATCGCGATCACCCGGCCGGTGATGACGGGGATGGCGTGCGAGTCCGGCAACACGATGCCGGACTTGGTTTCGCGTTTGTTCTCGTCCTTACGAATCACCACCCGCCACCCGACGGGCTCGATGACGTCGTATCGCATGGCCTTGGCCAGCCGCCGATCGCTGTTGGATTCGGTCATACCAGATAGTACGCCAAGGGTAGGCGGAGGTTTCGAGGGTCACCTGACGCCGTCGACAACGATCTCGGCGATGTATTCGTCATCGACCCGCTTGGACAGTCGAAAGCCGCCGTCGGGGAGCGGTTCGTAGCTCGCCGCGTCACCGACGTGGGCTTCCACGTCGCCGGCAATGAGGCCGTCGAGGGCGAGGTGGAAGAGTTCGCGGTCGATAATGATGCGATCAACAGTGCGAGCGTATCGACCGTAAGACGGCACCACCTTTTGCGTTGCGGGATTGAGCTCTTGTGCCGATGCTTCGATTTCTTCCAAGCGAGCGTCACGTTCCTGCTTGGGCAATTCCATGGCACCGCCAGCGTCAGAGGTAACTTGCAGAATTTCGTCTGAGATTTGCTGAGCCACGGGGTTCCCGGCAGGCGCGAGCGTCAGGGCATACTTGGAAAAGATGCGGCCTTCAGCACGCAGCGTGTCGGCCGGACTGGGAGTAACTGGCAGATCGCCAAGTGCTTGGCGCAAGGCTTGGCGTTGATCATCCGAAAGCTTGGCCAGAATCGATGCAGCATATCTGTAGGTCGCAGCTTCGGTGCCGATACCCACGAGGCGGCTCACGAGCGTGGGCTCAGTTTTCAGATGAGCGGCCATGCGTCGCAAAGCGATCACATCCTCGACCGGCGTGCGCGATTGGGTAAGCGTTCCTCCAATGACGCGAAGCACCGATCGGCTTTTGCTCAAATGCGGCAACAGTGTTTCGGGGCCGGCAGAGTAATCGCCAACCCAGATAATCTCGTCGTTCGCGGCGGCTTCATGCAAAGCCACACGCACAGGCTGAACCCGCTCGGCCAACTCCGCGATGGCAACTGGGTTTGGCTTATCGGCCTCGATCACAGCCATGTCCTCGGCAACAATCGCGGACTCCAAGGCCTCGAATACCGGCTCGTACGGGTGGGCCGAAGCGGACACAACGGCAAAGAGGAACGAGAAAGAGACAAAAAGCAATCGCATGCACTAAGCATGCCGCATCGCAATCGTGTCGACAATCCTCATTCCGCCGCCTCGTTTCGCCGCAAAGCTTCGGCGGGGTCGAGCCATTCGATGTGATCGGCGGCCTGGCCGTCGGGCAACGGCGTGAACGTCTCGACGGCGACCGCCGACGCGGGGTCGAGGCGAACATTCTCAAACCGCAGTTCGACGCTCGGGGCGATCTCGTCGGTCCGGGTGTTCGTCTCGACGTACTCGATGTCTGTCCGCAGCACGACTGTCGCCATGAGCGGGAACGCCAACTCCGGCGTCTTGTCCCAGCGACTGCTCCTTTCGAGCGACCAACGGACATAGGAAAACTGCGAACCGTGCCCGGAGCCGTTCGTGTCGGGAATCCTGATCTCTTGGCCATCGATCACGAGGAAGCAGAGCATGCGCCAAAGGCGCAGGTCGTTGCCACGCATTACCGCCATCAGTTCCAACTTCTGCCGACCCGCGACCGGCTGTACCTCGATCGTGTCGATCGCGCTCACTTGCCGTGGCGTGGCGGTGTAGTTGCCGGTGAAGTCGTCGACCACCTCGACATCGACGGCAAGTTCGGCCGTCTTGGTCGGCAGTCCGACCGACGTGCCTCCGGTCAGAATGAGCGTCCGCTCGACCCGCGCCGTGGCCGTGACGGTGGTGTCGCGGGTCATCGCTTCGGTCGGGATGTGTGAGGCGCTGCCGCCCCAACTGCCGGCTTTGACCTCGAAATCCCCGTCGAGACTCCGCAACCGATTGGGATTGACCGGCTCTCCGTCAACGGCGGCGGCCGCCAGGGTCCATGAGGCGTGCAGTTCGATGTCACCGACATCGGTGCCCTTGACGGGCCACGGGACCACGTCCGCGTCGAACCCACGCCGAACCTTCGGCCGTGCGTCGAGTCCCAACACCGCGATCGTGTCGGCCAACACGGCGAGTTGTTCATCGTCGAGCAAGCCATCCCGCAACCCTTGCTCGATGATCGGCTCCCAACCGATCGACCACGAAGGCCCGTCCGAACCGGCGAACGCGAGGGCGACCAATTCCGACTTGTGTTTTTCGGTGAGTTTGCCGTCGAACCATCGTGTCGCCAATGTCAAGTGAACGTCAGGGTTGCGGTCCGCCTCGGCGACGAGCCACCAGTTCGGCTTCCATGCCTGCCAGTCGACATCGGTCGCGGCGTCCAGTCCGATCAAGCCCTGCCCCACCACGGACACAATCAACAACAATGTCCCGCCCCACACAAGTCCGCGCCTGCGGTGCCGCATGCCGACGACCCGCTCCTGGGGCGATGCCACGCTCCGGCCACACTCGTTGCAGGTCATCGCGTCGGGATTACCGAACAGGTCGTAGCCGCATTGGCGGCAGTACGGATGATCGCCGACCCGCCGGCCGCGCATGCCGATCGTCAACAGGATCAACCCGAGCACCAACGCTAAAAGCAACGGCACGATCCAAACGAGCAGATTGATGATCGAGAACTCCGCAGGCATGCGTTGCGACAGGTACGACATACGGGTTGGATGGTTCGGATTCCGCCACCAACCCGGGCGGTTTGACGCTCAGCCCTTGCCCTCGCCCGGCGGCAGTTCCGGTTCGGGCGGCGGTTCGGTCAGGTCCATCGCCAATCGGCTAAGGTAAAACTGCAACTCGTTGGCCGCAACGCTCGCCGGCAATGACTCGTGTAGGTCATAGCCATGACTGTGATCCTCGCTGGAGTCGTCGCGTCGGCTTTCGCCTTCGGTGACAATGTGATGTTCAAAGGTCACCACATCCTCATGGCTCTGCATGATGACCAACTCGCCCCACCGCCAGGCGAGGTGGATGCGCAGCGAAAGTTGGTTGCCCCACGTGGAGACCCGATGCGTGATGCCGCTGCGGGTGAGGGCTTCGACCAGGCTCTTGACTTCGGGGAAGACGGCTTCGTTGAGGAACTCGGCGTAGTGCTGGTTGCAGGCGGCCATCCGCTCGACCGCCTCGCGTTCGGCGGCAAGTTTCTCGGGCTGGACATCGGCGTACCGCGTCGCACGCCCCAGCCACCAGTTCAAGAACCGTTTGTCCTGCATCGAAGCGATCGTAGGGATTATTCGGGTATTTCCCTACCGAAGACGCCACGAGGTTGCTAACTTGCCGCCGACGGCGTCGCCCCCCTGCCGTCACGGGGATTTGACAACTGACTCGGAGAAACGCCATGCGTGTGAATGCGCCTTTCGTTTACTTGTTCGCCGCCACGGGCCTGGCGGTCGTCGGCAATGCGTCGGCGGATGTTGTGGTCGTGGCCAACAACGCCGGCGACGACACGGCCGCGATCCTTGCCGCCTTCGATGCCGCCGGACCGGGCGGGACCGTCGTCCTCGCCGCGGGTGAATACACCATCTCGAGCAACGGCGGCGCGGCCCTGCACCTGGGCGGACGCGACGGCGTCACGCTCATGGGTGCCGGCATGGACCAGACCACGATCCGCTTCACCGGCACCACGGCCGACAGCGCCGACCTGGTCGACTTCTCCGGCTCGACCGATCTGACCTTCATGGGGTTCACCCTCACCGGGGACGGACGCGCCGACGTCAACAGCGGCTTCGTCGCGTTCGGCTCGGGCTCCGGGCACACCTGGACCGACGTCGCCGTCACCGACATCGCCCCCGTCGGCACCGTCGCCGAGCGCGGGTTCGTCGGGGCCGGCATCTTCACCAACGGCGTCGATGACCTGACCATCACCAACAGCCGGTTCCAGAACGTCGGCACCGATGCCGAGTTCGGTGCGGCCGTCCGTATCGAAGAGTCCACCGGCGCGACCATCTCCGGCAACCAGATCACCTCCACCGGCCGAAACGGCATCGTTCTCAAACAAGCCGCCGGCTCGGTCATCACCGACAACGTCATCCGCGACACCGGCACCTGGCGGGACTACGCCATCGCCAACAACGTCCCCAACCCCGGCGACCTCGACGGGCTCGGCATCGAACTGTTCAGCGAAGATCAGTCCATCGAAAGCAAGAACCGCGACCACGTCGTGCAGGGAAACACCGTCGACGCGTGGATCAGCGTCGACCGTGGCTCCAACATCGCCATCCGCGATAACGTCATCGACGGCGTCGGCTCCGACCGTGTCCAACTGGCCGGCCTCGAGATCGCCGGCGAGGGGCAGAATATCCTCGTCGTCGGCAACACCGTCAAACAAGCCGACGGGGCCGGTGGCAACCAATACGTCGGCCTGTCCATCTCCAACGCAGGCCCGAAGAACCAGATCCTGATCGCGAAGAACTTCATCGACGCCGCGGAGCAGTATGGCATGCAGCTCCAAGGCGACGACGGCAACAACGACGGCGAAATCCGACGCCTCGTCGTCGCACAAAACACGATCAGCAACACGAGCAAGGACGGCAACTTCAACCCCGGCATCGGCGACACCAACTCCGAGGGCACCGGCGTCCGCCTGCTCAACGGCGTGTTCGACGCGGCGTTCATCGACAACGTCATCAACAGCAACGGCGGCTTCGGCGTCGCGATGGGCAGCATCCCCACCGACGTCGATGAGATTGCCTTCGCCGAGAACACCATCACCGCCAACAACGGCAACGACGCCGACCTCGTCATCGACTTCGGCGTCACCATCGGCGATACCTGGGCCGGCGACGCGGTTCATTTCAGTGACAACATCATCGACGGCGGCGAGCCGACGGTCGAGGAAGGCGGCATCCAGCCGCTGGTCGTGACCGTGACCCTGCAGGAATCGGTCGTCGCCGGCGAGGAAGTCACGCTCTCGCTCAACCTCGACGATGCCGAGTATCAGGCGCTTTGGGACATGGGAGACGGCCTGCCGCTGCTGGGCACGACGGTGACTTACGTCTTCGACGAGGACGGGACGGTCAACGTCGCTGTTTGGGACAGCGAAGGCGTTGGCGGGTTCGTCAGTTTCGAGGTGACGGTGATTCCCGAACCGATCGGCGCGAGCGGTGCGCTGGGCCTTGGAGCACTCGCGCTGCGTCGGCGACGTTAACCGACCAGCCGCTCCCACGCCGGCTTGGCGACGCCGTTGGCGTGATGGAGGCCGAGCGTCGCGATGGCGTCGGCGAAGGCCGCGAGGTCGCTGCCGAGCGTGCCCGCCAACCCCTTTGCAATCCCGGGCGGCAAGTCCTGATACCAAGCCAACTGCACCCAACGCAGCGCGTCGCTACCGCGACAAACGTTGGCGAGAAGGTCGATGAAATCCGCCTGCGCTTGTTCGCTCGATCCGCAAACGGTGCCGGACGGACACGCGACGTCATGAATCCCGCACGGCATGCCTGCGAGTGCGGGAATTCTTCGCAGGTCACGCTCGACCTGGCGACCCGGCTTCATCATCGCCGTGTCCCACAGCGGCAAGTACGACACCAACGCGAGATCGCACGGTTTCCACAGCTCGGCAAACCGCTTGCGGTGCGCACCGTTCACGCCCTCGAACGTCCCGGCGACGCTGACCTTTGCATCGGGCCAGGCCGTGCGGATCATCGGCGCGACCTCACGCACGAAGGCGGTCATGTTTCGCCAACCCTCGTCGTTGACCCGGAGGTAGCGATCGACGCTTTTGCCAAGAATGACGACCGGCGGTTGATAGCCGAGCGTCTCGGCGAGGTGTTCGATCAGCTTGCCGAACTCGGCGACCATGCGCGGTAATGGCGCTTGCTCGAATTCGCCGGGGACCCGCATGGTGGCCTCGTCGATGACGGGGATTTCGAGTGCGGGCTGGATGCCGGCGTTCCTGCAAAGTTGCGCGAGACCGTCAATGCCGTTGGTACCGTCATAGCCCCCATCGGCGTTGCGACCGAGTTCGTCCCAGTGCAGAGTCAGTGTGGTCCCACGAACGCCGGCCCCGGCGGAAGCGGCCAGTGCCTGCAAGGGCTTGCCGCCGGCGTGCCCGAAGATGCGCAACGCGGCGACCTGCTCGGTCGGTGCGGCGGCCAACGAGAAGCGCGGCAGCACCAAAGCGGCCGCCGTCGCGGCAAGGAATTTGCGTCGAGTGGGCATGTTTGAAACATGCCTTCCCGACCACGTTGTTGCAACAGAACACCCCAAGCCTTGGCCGTGGGCGTTCGATCCATGCACGAACAAAATCCGCCCGCTTTCCAAACGGAACGCGGGCGGCGTTGGAGGCGCGGTTGAGATTTGTGGTTAGTCCTTGACCTCGAACTCGGCGTCGACGACGTCGTCGTCTTCGGCCGGCTTGGCACGGTCGGACTCGGCCTCGGGGGCGTCACCGGCGGCAGCTCCGCCCGCGGCGGCGGCCGCAGCCGCAGCGGCCGCGGGATCGACACCCGCGCCCCCGGCATCGGCGTACATCGCCTCGCCGGCCTTCATGCTGGCTTCCTGGAGCTGCTCGAGCTTCTTCTTAATCACGTCGGCGTCGTCGCCTTCCTTCGCGGTCTTGAGCTCGCTGATGGCCGACTCGATGTCACCGCGCACTTCGCCGGGGATCTTCTCAGCGTTCTCGCCGCTGAGCATCTTCTCGGCTTGGTAGACAGCCGCGTCGGCTTGGTTCTTGAGCTCGATGAGTTCACGCCGCTTCTTGTCTTCCTCGGCGTGGCTCTCGGCCTCGGTGCGCATCTTCTCGATCTCGTCGTCCGACAAGCCGCCGCTGCCCTTGACCTCGATGTTGGCTTCCTTGCCGGAGCCCAGGTCCTTGGCGCTGACCTTGAGGATGCCGTTGACGTCGATCTTGAAGGTGACCTCGATCTGCGGGATGCCGCGCGGGGCGGACGGAAGGTCGGTCAGGTTGAACGTGCCGAGCAGGCGGTTGTCCTTGGCGAACTCGCGCTCGCCCTGCAGGACGTTGATCGTCACGGCCGTCTGGTTGTCAGCGGCGGTGGAGAAGGTTTCCTTCTTCTCGGTCGGGATGGTGGTGTTGCGCTCGATGAGCTTGGTCATCACGCCGCCGAGGGTTTCGACGCCGAGCGAGAGCGGAGTCGCGTCGAGGACGAGGATGTCCTTGACGTCGCCCTTGGCGATGCCGCCCTGGATCGCGGCGCCCAGCGCGACGACCTCGTCGGGATTGACCGACTTGTTGGGTTCCTTGCCGAAGATCTCTTTCACGAGCGCCTGGACCGCCGGGATACGCGTCGAGCCACCGACGAGCAGAACCTCATCGATGTCGGAGGCGGACTTGCCCGCGTCCTTGAGCGCGTCGAGGACCGGCTTCTTGAGCCGCTGCACGAGCGGGTCGACGAGTTGTTCGAACTTCGAGCGCGTGATGGTGAGGTTCAGGTGCTTGGGACCGCTGGCGTCGGCGGTAATGAACGGCAGGTTCACCGTCGTTTCCATGTTGGTCGACAGCTCGATCTTGGCCTTCTCGGCCGACTCCTTGAGCCGTTGCAGGGCCATTGGGTCTTGGCGAAGGTCGATGCCTTCCTGCTTCTTGAACTCGCCGGCAAGATGATCGATCAGCCGCTGGTCCCAGTCATCACCGCCGAGGTGCGTGTCGCCGTTGGTCGACAGCACCTCGAACACACCATCCCCGACATCAAGGATCGATACATCGAACGTGCCGCCGCCGAGGTCAAAGACCGCGATCTTCTCGTTGGTCTTTTTATCGAGGCCGTAGGCAAGGGCCGCCGCGGTCGGCTCGTTGATAATCCGTTCGACCTTGAGACCTGCGATCTCCCCTGCGTCTTTGGTCGCCTGTCGCTGGCTGTCATTGAAGTATGCGGGAACCGTGATCACCGCGCGGTCGACGGTCTCGCCGAGGTAGTCCTCGGCGACCTTCTTCAGCTCCTGAAGCACGAACGCCGAGAGCTGCTGCGGCGTGTAGTCCTTGT
>JBCDCH010000037.1 GCA_039182125.1 Planctomycetota bacterium | reverse complement strand
GTTTGAAGGTTGAAGCGAGAGGCTTACCAGCGGTCGCCGCCGCCGCGACCGCCGCGGCCGCCGCCACCGCCACCGCCGCCGCGACGGCCACCGCCGCCACCGCCGCCGTAGCCACCACCGCCGCCGCCACCGCCGTAACCGCCACGGCCGCCGCCACCGCCACCGCGGTAGCCGCCACCACCGCCGCGATCTTCGCGGGGCTTGGCTTCGTTGACCTTGAGCGGGCGACCTTCGAAGTCGGCACCGTCAAGCTCTTCGGTGGCTTTGTTGGCCGCGTCGTCGGGCATGGTGACGAACGCGAAGCCGCGCGGGCGACCGGTCTCACGGTCGTACATCATGGCGAGGTCTTCGACTTCGCCGAACTCTTCGAAGATGGCACGCAGGCCTTCTTCGGTCGTGGTGAAGGGAATGTTTCCTACGTAAAGGCGCTTGCTCATTCTGAGCTCCTGAATGGACCACGTGGGTCCGGGTTTGAGCCAAACTGTTTCCTCGATCGCCGCAGCACTGAAGTTGCCGACACGCTCCGGGGCTGAGCACGGAAGCGCTTTGGGCAAAAGGCCGGTCAACCAGACCGGAGTGCACCTGCAAGGCACCTAGATCAAAAGGGGGGTCGAAGGGGAAGCGAAAGGCGAAATCCAAAAACGAAAGGTCCGGACAAGCTGTGATGCCGGGGTGACGGCGAGTTGTCCGAAGGTCAATCCGATCTGCGGCGTCCGAGCCGCGGTCAGTCCTGGGTCGACTCCGAGAACCCGTTGCAGGCCCCGAAGTGTTGCGAGCGTTCGACCCGTGCGTCGAACTCCGCTCGCATCTGCGGACATGGTAGCACGGTCGTAGCTGCCGCAAGTAAATATCGTGTCATGTCGTCTCGGGAAGTTTCGCCCCGTGGCGCAAGGGTGGCCGCTCCAAACTGCGAGACATTCTGTAACCGAAACTTTCCCGCTTGTGACGTATACCTCACTGGCAATAGGATCGCATTCCGGGAGGATTCCCGCCCGGCGAGCGACCTGTTCCGGTTCCGCCGACCACCTCGGTCGCCGCTCCCGTCAACTGAATATCAACCCCACACAACGACCCCGAAGGAGTCACCAATGTCATTGACCCTGACACCGAAAAAGTCTCTGCTCACTCTTGCCGCCGGCGTGACTGCCGCGTTTATCACGGCACCGGCTTTGGCCGAGATCGAGGAGCACATCCCCGAGGACGCCGTCATGGTCGTCCGTTTCAACGACCTGACCGAAACCAGTGCCAAGCTCGGCAAACTTTTCCAAGATTTGGGCATCACCGGTTTCGACCCGCAGCTTGAAGACCCTCTTGGTGCGATGCAGCAGCAAATGGGTGTGAACGATGGCCTCGACGGCGAGGGCGATGCGGCCTTCGTGGTGCTGCCGTTCGACCGCTCACCGGAAGACAGCGCGTTCATCCTCATGCCCGTCACGGACTACGCGGCATTCCTCGGTAACTTCGGTTCCGACGAGGTCGATGGCATCGCCGAGGTTCGCCCCGAGCAGGGCGGTCGGCTTTGGGTCATGAAGGTCAACGACGATTACGCGGCACTCACCGGCGCGGAAGGCGTTCTGGAAGACGTCGAGTTCGGCGGCTTCGAGTCGGGCGGGCTCTCCGGCGAGGCCTTCAACGGCCAAGACGCCATCCTCTACGCCAACTTCAGCAAGATCGGCGAACTGGTTCTGCCCGAGCTTGAGGAAGGCAAGGCCGAGATCATGCAGGAGATGCAGGACGAGCTGCGCGACAGCGACGAGGCCAAGTACGAGCCGATCGCCGAGGCCGCGATCAACCAGTTCTTCACGCTTGCCGAGACTTTCCTGAGTGAAACCAATGCGACGACGCTCGGCGTGTCCTTCGGCGAGACCGGCATCAACTTCCAGGTCATCGCCGACTTCGAGGAAGATTCCTACATCGGTGACACCGTGGGCAGCATGGGTGGCAGTGACGCCTCATTGCTCGCGGGCCTGCCGGAGATGAACTATTTCATGTTCGGCGGCGGCATCGGTGACCCGGAGGTCGGTCTCGAGGTGATGGAAGACATCTTCGGGCCGATCGTCGAAGCGACCGAGGGCGTCGAGCAGGACGAGTGGACCAAGATCGGCCTCGACTACTACAGCGGCCTGGTTGACATCGTCGCCGCGACCGAGGGCAGCTCGTTCGGCGTGATCGTCCCGCAGGGCGATCTCGGCGTCGATCCGTTGGTTCAGTACGTCTCGATCAGCTACGGCGACGGCGAGAAGATCATGGCTGCCACGACCAAGATGCAGTCGATCGGTCAGGATCTCATGCAGCAAATCGGCGTGATCGCCGGCGGCAACGCACAGATGCCCGAGATCACCTACAAGCAAAACGCCAAAACCATCGCGGGTGTCCAGCTCGACAGCATCACGCAGGCCCCGACCCCCGGTGGCCCGGAGACCATGATCTTCGGCCCCGACGGCATGGTTCAGTACTTCGGCGTCGCCGATGGCAGCATGATTCAGTTCAGCGGCCTGTCCGACGCGGATGCCGAGACGTTCATCAACGCGGTCAAGGCCGGCGGCGATCCGCTGGTTGACGCGCCCGGCGTTGCCGGCGTCAGTGACCAACTCCCCGACGAGCGTGTCGCGGTGATGTACTTCCGGCTCGACGAGTTGGTCCGTACGGTCGGCGACACGGCCCAGCAGTTCGGCATGCCCGTGCAGGTCAACATGCCGCCCGATCTGGCTCCGCTGGGTGTCGCGGTGTCCAGCGATGACAGCGCGTTGATCATCGATGGCTTCCTGCCGAGCGACACGCTCCAGGCGCTGGTCGCCCAAGGCATGCAGACATTCATGCAGATGCAGGGCGGCGGTCGTGGTGCCGGCGGCGGTCTCTAACCAACGTTCCGCACGTGTGGCCATGAAAATGGGCCGATGAACGCCATCGCGTGTTCGTCGGCCCTTTTCGTTTATCCGATCCAATCTGGCGTTTTCATTCCCGTTTTCGGGCTTTCTGGACGCTACGGGCCGCGAGTGGTGCCCAGGTGGCGACGACCAGCACGATCGCGACGGCCATCGCGAGCAACGCGCTGCCGGTGGATCGTTCGATGTGAAATGCCGCCAATGCCGAGCCGATGGCGGTGATCATGAGAAGCACCGTGAACCACGCGTCGAGCCAGAGCCCGGGAAGGTTTTCGAGGTGGGCTGCGATGGCCATGAGTGCGTAGCGGACCAACTCCGAGAGCACGACGCCGAGGATCGCGCCCTGAATCGGCGTGATGTAGTCGATCTGGCTGCCGACCTGGAAGCCCATGAGCACGCCGGCGAAAAGCGAGATGACCTTGCCGGCGTTGGCGACCGCGAGCCACATCGGTTTGCCCAATGCGAGGATGGCCGAGCGGATGGGTTCGCCGATGACCTGGAACCACGCCATGATGGCGAGCAGTTGCAGCATCCAGCCGGCCTCGTGGGCCTCGGGCGGGTAGATCAGCTCGATCATCGGTCGACCCGCGGCGAACAGGCCCGCGACCGTCAGTGCGCCGGCCATCAGCACGGCCTTGTGAACCTTGTGGTACACCTGATCGAATCGCGGCCGATCGTGCTGAAGTCGGGCGTAGCCGGGGAACAACACCTGGCCGCCGAGTTTCTGGATGATCATCACCGGCAGGGACGCGAACATGAGTGCGATCGTGTACACGCCGAGTTCGGCCTTGCTGACTTGGGCGCCGAAGACCAGCCGGTCGGTCTGCAACGCAAGGAAAGTGAGCGTGGTGCTCACGAAGATCCACTTGCCGAACTTCAGAAGTTCCTGCGCGGCGGATTGGTCCCATTGCAGTTTCCGTCCGTCGCCCTTGCCGAGGAATGTGTGCGTCAGCACGGTGTAGATCAGCGTCGACGCGACCACCGGAACGGCCAGCGCCCACACGTCGGAGCTGATGAACTGTGCCCAGACGATCATCAGGATGACGCTGATGATTTGTTGGAGGGTTTGGAGGGCAACGACCTTGCCGAGCTGGAGCTTGCGGTTGAGCTGGAAGATCGCGGTGTGGTCAAAGCCGCGAAACAGGGCGTTGATCGCGACGACGGGGACGAGGTAAATCAGTTCCGGGGTGTCGTAGATCCAGGCGGCCGGGTAGGCGATCGCGCAACCGATGAGCCAGAGCGCGATGCCGCGCAAGACCTGGATGGTCCACGCGGTGTTGAGGAAGGCTTTGTCGTCGCCGCGTGGGTTCTGGATGATCGCCGGCCCGATGCCGACGTCGGAGAACATCTGCAGACCCTGAACGGCGATATTGACCAGGGCCATGATGCCGAAGATGGCGGCCGGGTCGTTGTCGGTGCCCCTGAGGTTGTGAGCGAAAATCCAGAAGAGGGCGACATTGCCGCCGAACCGCAGGCCTTGTTGCGTGAGGTAGCCGGCGAAGCTCCAGATGCCGGAGTTGATGGCCCGGCTTCGCAGCCCGTCGAGGCCGCCCTCGTCTTCATCGCCGATGTTCGGTGCGGCAAACTCCGGTGATGCGTAGTCCGGAGTAGGCGGTTCCTGCCGGTCCGACGCACGCCGGCGCGGCGGATCGCCTGCCGGGTCGTCGGGCGTGTTCGGGATGTCGTCGGCGTGCTCGGACATGGTCCAACAGCCCGGCCCGCGGCGCAACGACAGCGCACCGGAAACCGGGATCGTCTCCATGTTGTCTATCGGACGATCTGCCGGGGTCGATCCACCAATGGCGGGGGCATTTCGCCCACGTTCCGCAACATGCCGCGATTGCCGGGGGTGCCGATCGCCGGTCAGACGATCCGATCGGTCAGCGGTTCCCCGGCCAGAAGGCGCTCGAAGTTGGCCAGGAAGTGCCCCACGAGCACCGAATCCTCGCGTTGCAGTCCGCCTGCGACGTGGGGCGTGATGTAGCACCGCGGTGCGTCCCACAGCGGGTCTGACGCCGGCAACGGCTCCGGGTCGGTCACATCGAGCCAAGCTTGCTGCAACCGACCCGCCTGCAACGCCGCGATCAGCGCCTGCTGATCGGTCGTGCTGCCGCGGCCGATCGAGTAGTAGCACGCCGAGGGTCGGATCAAGCCGAGCCGCTCCGCGTTGAAATAGTGGGTCGTCCCCGGGTGGGCCGGCAGGATGTTGACCACATGGTCCGCCCGGGCGAGCAGGTCGTTCACGGCCGACTCGTCGTCGGTTTCGATGATCGGGATGGCTTCATCGCCCCGTGCCCGGCGCCGGACGCCGACGATCTCGACGTTGAACGGTGCGAGAAGTTGCACGAGCCCGATCGCGATCGCGCCGTAACCGAAGATCGCGACGGTGCCGGTCAGCAGGTGGGTGATGCCGCGGACCTTGTCGTACTCCCACTTGTGCCGGGCGGCGGCATCGGCGGATTCGGGCAGTGCGCGCCGACCGGCGAGGATTTGGGCCAGAACGTGTTGGGCGCACGGCTCGTCGTACACCCCGCTGGCGTTGGTTAGTGGAATCCGCCGGTCGGTGAAATGGTTGCGAACTTCGTCGTTGTCGTAGCGGGTGTAGCCGGCCGTGGAGAGCGCGGCCCATCGAAGCCGATCGTTGTCGAGCAGGTCGCTGACCACCGGCTGGCCGAACACAACGTCCGCCGACCGGCATTTTTCGCACGGCGAGGCCAGTGTCAGGTTGCTTTCGGTGCCCCCGTCGGGGCGGAGTAGCTCGTGTCCGTCGAGACCGGCCTTGAGCCGTTTCTCGCCCTCGGCATCGAACAACTGGCCGACCCAGACACGCAGCGATGGACCTGACGATTCGCTCGGCATGGTCGATGGTGTAGCGGCCTCGCAACACATCTTCAACGACGAACCAAACCGTCTTCTGCGACGATTGACATGTTGCGACCCGTGCTTAGTATCCCCGACCCCTCGGGCGTGGGTGTGCAATTGTCAAGCGGCGAAGGTCGTGGAATTGGGTGCAAACCACGTCCGAACTCGTGTTCGCTTCCATAGCTCAGTGGTAGAGCGCATCCTTGGTAAGGATGAGGTCCTGGGTTCAAATCCCAGTGGAAGCTTGTTGGTGCGGGGGCGCGTCGGGATTCGGTGCTGGCCACGGACGTAAACCGTTCGGCGCGGTTGCCGATGGTCGCCGCGGTCCTATGGTTCGCTTCGCCGTCGACGAGGGTTGGCGGCGCGACCGGTTTGCCGGTCCGTTAACTAACGATTCGCAACTTCATCCCACTCTTAGAAGGATCATCCGATGGCAAAGGGCGTATTTGAGCGCACGAAACCCCACGTCAACGTGGGCACGATCGGTCACATCGACCACGGTAAAACCACGCTGACTGCGGCGCTCAGCGCCCGCAGTGGCTCGAAGTACGGCACCTCGGCCAAGTCCTACAAGGACATCGCCAAGGGCGGTATCGACCGCGACTCCACCAAGACCGTCACCATCGCGGCGGCCCACGTGGAGTACGAGTCCGACGAACGGCACTACGCCCACGTCGACTGCCCCGGCCACGCCGACTACGTCAAGAACATGATCACCGGTGCTGCCCAGATGGACGGTGCCATCCTCGTGGTCTCGGCCGCCGATGGTCCGATGCCCCAGACCCGTGAGCACATCCTGCTCGCCCGGCCGGTGGGCGTGCCGAAGATCGTCGTCTTCCGGAACAAGGTCGACCTCGTCGACGACGAAGAGCTCCTCGAGCTCGTCGAGATGGAAGTCCGCGAGCTGCTGAGCACCTACGGCTTCGACGGCGATGATGCCCCGGTCGTCAAGGGCTCGGCCCTGCCGGCGTTCGAGAACCCCTCGGACGACGCCGCCTGTGCCTCGATCGATGAACTCGTCAAGACCCTCGACGAGTACATCCCGATGCCCGAGCGTGAGCAGGACAAGCCGTTCCTGATGCCGATCGAAGACGTCTTCTCCATCAAGGGCCGCGGTACCGTCGGCACCGGTCGTATCGAGCGTGGTACGGTCAAGATGGGCGAGGAAATCGAGATCGTCGGTCTGGCCGACACCCGCAAGACCACCGTCACGGGTATCGAGCAGTTCAACAAGACCATGGACGAGGGCATCTCCGGTGACAACGCCGGCATCCTGCTCCGTGGCGTTGAAAAGGATGAGCTCCAGCGTGGCCAAGTGTTGTGCAAGCCCGGCTCGATCACGCCCCACACCAAGTTCGAGGGCGAGGTTTACGTGCTGAAGAAAGAGGAAGGCGGTCGTCACACGCCGTTCTTCACCGGCTACAAGCCGCAGTTCTACTTCCGCACCACCGACGTGACCGGCTCGGCCGAGCTCGTGGGTGCCGAGATGGTCATGCCCGGCGACAACATCAAGATGGTCGTCACCCTCGGCAAGCCCATCGCCATGGAAGAGCAGCTCCGCTTCGCCGTGCGTGAAGGCGGCAAGACCGTCGGCTCCGGCGTCGTCACCAAGGTCATCGAGTAATCGTTGGCCCACCCAAACCCCCGGCGATGTGGTTGATCCCGCGTCGCCGGCCTTAAAGGAAACCCGAGATGGCTAAAGACAATCGCGAAAACGTCTGGTGGCAGTGCAAGGAAACCGGCGAGCTGAACTACCGCACCAACATCAAGGTCGTCGGTCAGGACAGTCAGACCAAGCTTGAGGTCAAGAAGTACTGCCCCAAGCTTCGCAAGCACACGATGCACAAGATCAAGCGCAAGTAAGCACGACTTGCCCGCCACGCCAGTAGCTCAATTGGCAGAGCGACGGTCTCCAAAACCGTAGGTTGGGGGTTCGATTCCCTCCTGGCGTGCTGAACCGACTGGTAATCCGAGACTTGGAACCCACAGCATGGCCTCTGCCGAACCCATCAAGAAGAACGAAGACGGCGGCGGACTGCTCCGCGTCTACAAGCCCGGCCGTGGGTACTGGACCCGCCTGTGTACTGGGCTCGGTGCCGCCTTGGTCATCGTCCTGTTCTCGTTCTGGTTCCTCAATCTCGAACTCAACCGCTTCGAGTACTTCCGCACCAACAACGCCGTTCGCTATGGTGTCCTCGGGGCGGTCGCTGCCTTGTTGGCGTTGGTCACTTGGTGGTTCATCAATCGCCCGAAGAACGCCGAGTTTCTCATCGAGACCGATGGCGAGATGAAGAAGGTGAACTGGACCAGCCGCAAGGAACTGGTCGGCTCCACGCAGGTCGTGGTGATCTTCATGTTCTTCATCGCGATCATCCTGTTCTTTTTTGATATCTTCTTCGGCTTCTTGTTCCACTGGATCGGCATCCTCGAGGCGCCGCCATTCACGTTCGACTAAGCACCGATATTCTCCGGCCGTCACGCAGTAGCTCGAGAGGGCACCTCACTATGTCCGACCAAGACGCCAACGATTCCCCCTTGCTCGCCGATCCCATCGATCCGGTCGATCAAGCTGCCACCGAGCCCGCTGCCGCCGAGACCCGTCAGCCGGCACCGACGCCCCAACCCGATTCGGCTGTCAATCCCCGGTTCAAGTTCTACGTCCTCCGCGTGGCGTCCAACAAAGAAGACCGCGTGAAGAATGCCATCGACCGCAAGGTCAAGATCGAGGGCGTCGAAGAGAAAGTCGGCCGCGTTCTGGTTCCCACCGAGCGTGTTCGCAAGATGAAAGCCGGCGTCCGCAAGGAATACGACCAGAAGCTCTACCCCGGCTACGTCTTCATCGAGCTCGAGCCCGACGAGAATGGTATGATTCCTCAGGACGTCTGGTTCATGGTCAAGGAGACCGAGGGCGTGGGCGACTTCATCCAGGCCAGTGGCAAGCCCCAGCCGATGAGCCGGGTCGACCGCGACAAGATGCTCGAAGTCGCCGAGAAGAAGCCCGAGGAGCAGGCCAATCTCAAGACCGAATACAAGAAGGGCGACCGCATCAAGGTCACCGATGGTGCGTTCGAGAACTTCGAGGGCGAGGTCGACGAGATCGTCCCCGACAAGGGCGTGGTCCGCATCATCACCACGATCTTCGGCCGCCCGACGCCGCTGGAGCTGGAGTACTGGCAGATCGAACGGGTGTGATCCGTGCTGTAAGCACGCCTTCTTTACAAAAACTTCCGTGATCACCCGCGCCGTCGCCCGCGATCGCGCCTATCGTGCCGACCCGCTTGAGACAGTGGGGAGACACCCATGACCCGTTTCAACGTCTATGGCACGCGCATCGGCGACGTGCACCGGAATGTTCGGGGCGGCGTTACGGGTTTGCCCGCTTGGGGAAGGTTCATCGTCACGCTCGCGGCGTTGCCCGGCTTGGCGTTGCTCGCCTTCGCGATCGTGATCGGGCTGCTCGCCTTGCTGGTGCTGTTGCTCACGGCGGGCGTGGCGTTCTGGCTGGTGATGAAGGTCAACGGTCTGTTCGCCGGCGGTGGAGAAACTCGGGACACGCGCCGACCCCATAGCAAACGCGTCGACGTCACGGTGTTGGATTCGGAATAGAAAGCGATACTCAGATGGCCAAGAAAGAAGTCGTCAACCAGTTCAAGATCATGGCCCCAGGCGGCACCGCGACCCCCGCGCCCCCGATCGGCCCCGCGCTCGGCCAGTACGGCGTGAACCCCGGCCAGTTCATCACGCAGTTCAACGCCGCCACCGCCCAACTCAAGGGCAAGATGGTCGGCGTCGTGATCACGACCTTCAAGGACCGTTCGTTTGAGTTCGAGGTCAAGTCCAGCCCAGCCAGCACATTGATCATGGAAAAGGCCAAGATCAAAAAGGGCAGCGGCGTCCCCCACACCGAGAAGGTCGGCAAGATCACCATGGACGACTGCCGTGCGATCGCCCAGGAGAAGTTCGCCGACATGAACGCCTTCGATGTCGACAAGGCCGCCCTCCAAATCGCCGGCACCGCCCGCAGCATGGGCGTGGACGTGGAGGGGTAACCAAACTATGAAAGCCCACGCCTTCAGGCGTGGGTTCGCCAAACCACGGGCGTAGAACAGTGGAAGCTCCCAACGAGCGAAAGACATGTCTGAAGAAACAACAACCAAGAAACGGGCCCGGAGCAGCCAACGCCGCCCGGGCAAACGTACCAAGGCCGCCCGGGCCAACGTTCCGGATCAGCCCGTTCCCCTCGCCGCGGCCATCGAACTCGTCAAGGGCTTCCAAGGCCCGAAGTTCGACCAGAGTGTGGAACTGATCTTCAACCTCGGCGTCGACGTCAAGCAGGCGGACCAGATGGTGCGTTCGAGCATCTCGCTGCCCCACGGCATCGGCAAGAGCAACCGTGTCGTTGCGTTCGTCGACGAGTCCAACAAGCAGGCCGCCCTCGAAGCTGGTGCCATCATGGCCGGCGGTGAGGACATGGTCGGCGAGATGGAGAAGGCGAACTTCACCGACTTCGACGTCGCCGTCGCCGAGCCGAGCATGATGCGGCACGTCGGCAAGCTCGGTAAAGTCCTTGGCCCCAAGGGTCTGATGCCCAGCCCCAAGGCCGGTACCGTCACGGCTGACCCGGTCACCGCGATCAAGGAATATGCCGCCGGTAAGCAGGAGTTCCGTGCCGACGCCGGCGGAAACGTTCACACGCTCATTGGCAAGGCCAGCTTCGATACGCCCAAGCTCGTCGAAAACGCCGAGGCCTTGATCGCTGAAGTCAAGCGTCTCAAGCCCGAGAGCAGCAAGGGCGTGTACATGAAGAAGGCCGTCGTGAAAGCGACGATGACCCCCGCCGTGGAACTCCAGGTTTCGTAACTCGTTTTCGTAAAGGACAAGACCATGAGCAAGCGCATCAAAGCACTCATCGAAAGCGAATACCACGACGAGTTCACGGGCATCGACTCGGTCGCCGTCGTCAACCCCCGCGGCATCCCCGCCAACGACACCAACAAGCTCCGCGGCAAGCTCAGCGAAGCCGGCGTCAAGATGCGGGTGGTCAAGAACACTCTCGCCCGCCGGGCCGCCAGCGAAACCAGTCTCGACGGCTTCGACACCCTCCTCGACGGGCCGTCGGCGTTGGTCTACCCGACCGATCCGAACGTCGCCATCTCGGCCGTCGCCCGGGCCCTGGTCGATGCCAAGAAAGAGATCGGCACGCTCGAGTTTCGCGGCGTCTTCTTCGACGGCGCGATCTTCGAGGGCGACGCCGGCATGACGCAGGTCAGCAAGCTGCCGACCCGCGAGGAAGCCATCGGGAACGTCGTCACCGCCGCGCTGAGCCCTGCCCGCAACCTCGTCGGCGCCATCGCCGCACCGGGTAGCAATGTCGCCGGCATCCTCAAGACCATCGAGGACAAAGGCGAGTAACCCCAAACGATTCACTGACTCCTCGCCTGGACTGTCCCGAACGGGTTAAAGCGTCGCACCGTGCGACAAGCTCTCCGGCGAAGTCTTCGACACGCACCGTCCACGTCACGGACGAAGGAAAATAATCATGGCCGAAGAAGCCACCAAAGAGTTTGATCAAGACATCAAGGACCTCGGCGAGAAGATCGTCGGTCTGACCCTCAAGCAGGCCGTGGATCTCGCGGACTACCTCAAGCAGGAGCACGGCATCGAGCCCGCCGCCGGTGGTGGCGTGATGATGGCCGCCCCGGCCGATGGTGGCGGCGAAGCCGCCGAAGAGAAGACCGAGTTCGACGTCGTCCTCAAGGCCGCCGGCGGCAACAAGATCGCCGTCATCAAGGTCGTTCGCACCGCGACGGGCCTGGGCCTCAAGGAAGCCAAGGAGATGGTCGAAGGCGCGCCCAAGACCATCAAGGAAGCCGCTTCCAAGGAAGACGCCGACAAGCTCGCCGAAGAGCTCAAGGAAGCCGGCGCCGAAGTCGAGCTCAAGTAAGCCCGACCACGTTCCTCCGTCGACCCACACCCAAGACCCCCGAACGCCCGTGCTGCCCGGCAGCGCGGGCGTTCGGTTGCGCTGGGGCTTGACCGCTGAATGCTGGGCGAACGTGTGTTACGCTCCTCGGCATGCTGACTACCGCGATCGTTGTTGTCGGGCTGTGTCTCGTCCCGCCGCCGCAGCCCGATGCGGATGCGTTTCCGGGGGAGCGGGTGGTGACGTCGGAGACGCCGCAGGCGACTTGGCCGCCGGAAGAGCCCGGGAAGCCCGACACCGAAGACGGCATCGAACTTGTGGTTCATCCGCCGAGCTGGACGCTCCAACGCATGCGTCTCTCGGAGATGCCCGAGAACGTCCGCACCGGTGCCGACCGTGTCGGGACCAACTCCATCTGTCGGCTCAACTACGAATGGTGGTGGTGGGATGAGACGGTGTGGAACTATGAGAAGGAGCCGGGGTTGTTCGAGGCGTACGTTGTCGTGACTCACCTTCACGCCGAGGTTCGGCTGCACACCGACTACTACGTGCTCCCGGAAACTAAGGAGCCCCAGATCGCTTTGGAGCGGGGCTATCACGACATCGCGCTGGCGTACTACGACATCTTCGACGACGCGATCGGCCGGGTGCTCCGTGAGAAGGTGGTGGGTCGGCGGATCGTCGGCTACGGCGCGACGGAGGAGGAGGCGGTCGACGATGCCACCAAACGGCTCAACGCCATCGCCGATGCCGAGCTGGAGTTGATCATCACCGACCGCCGGCTCGAAACCAACCGCCGATACTTTGAGCTCACCGACGAGCTGACCAACACTGATGTGGATGTCGCCGAGATGGTCGCCGCGGCGCTTGCCGCGACGATCGGGAGCGATGAGCACGCGAGGTACGTCGAGTACGGGGACGACCCGTTGTTGCACCCGACCGGTATGCCCGATGAGGTAGCACCGCCCGCGACCCAACCTTCGGACGACGAGTAGGTCGATGATGCACTTACGTTCCAAGTTGTTCGTTGTCGCCGTGCTGCTCGTGGTGCCGGTCTATGCCCAGCACTCGCCGGTCGAGGAAGACTGGTTCGAGTTTGTCATTCCGACATTGGCGGACGCGGGTACGACCGGCACGCCGATCGACCTGTCCGTGCTGAACACCAAGCCGGCGGGCGGCAACGGGTTTCTTCGGTCCGATGATCAGGGCCGGATCGTTGACGGCGCGGGCAACGTCGTGCGGCTCTTCGGCACCAACATCTGCGACTGGCACGCGATGCCGCCCAAGGAACTCGCGCCTCGTATCGCCGATCGACTGGCTCAACTCGGCGTCAACTTCATTCGCCTGCACTACTACGACTGGACTTTCGCACCCGAAGGCATCCTCGCCAAGGACGGCACCACCGCCGATCCCGGGAAGCTCGACCAACTTCACAAGCTCGTCGCCGAACTCAAGTGGGCCGGCATTTACGTCGACATCAACCTCCACGTCGCTCGTCGCATCCCGGGCACGCCCGAGTCCTGGCCGAACGCGATGTCCAAAGGCATCGACCGTGTCGTCCCGGCGCTGATCGAGGACCAGAAGCGGTTTGCCGAGTCGGTGCTGCTGCCGGTCAATCCGTACACCGGCCTCGCGCTCATCGCCGACCCCGCCGTCGCGGTGATCGAGATCAACAACGAAAACTCGCTGATGGCCGGCTGGTGGACCATGCTCGGCGGATTGCCCGCGGAGGTCGGCGAGCCTTTGCGGGTGCGGTGGAACGATTGGATTGCCCGGCGGTACGACGGCACCGAAGCGCTGCGGATGGCTTGGAACACGGGCTTGACGCCGCGGGGCGCGAACGTGTTGCGTAACGGTGATCTTGTTGCCGGCATGGACGGCTGGGATCTTGAGGCGGGTGGTGGAGCGGTCGCGACCGCCGACGTCGCGGACGGCGTGCTTACCTGGGCCGCGACTCAGCCGGGCGCGAACGAGTGGTCTCACCAGTTGCACCAGACGAGCCTGCCCGTCGAACACGGTAAGGACTACGTTCTGCGTTTCCGTGCGCGTCGTGTTGCCGGTGATGGCGATCCCAGGGTCCGGTTGATGCACCAGCAGGCGCCGTGGAACAGCGTGTCGTCGTCGGTCCCGTTGCGACTGACGCGAGCGTGGCAGACGTTCGAGTTGAGTTGGCGGATCGATAACCCGAGCGGCACGCCGGTGCGATTGAGTTTTGACCTTTTGAACCAGCCGATGACGGTCGAACTCGCGGAGATATCGCTGGCTCCGGGGGCGTTGCCCGGGCTGCGCGAGGGCGAATCGCTCGAAGCTCGGAACATCCCGATGCCGGGCGTGAGCGGCAACGGTAATGCACTGGCCGACTTCCGACGTTTCTGCATGGAGCTCGAACTCGAATACACGGCAGAGATGGTGCGCTTCCTGCGCGAAGACCTGGGCGCACAGGCGATGCTTCTCGATACGCAGGTCAACTACGGCGGCGGTGTCGGGCTGGTCCGCGAACGTACGCTCACCGACATCGACGATCTGCATGGCTACCCGACCCACCCGCAAGACGTGACCGGGCCGGACGGCGTGCGCACCTGGCGGGTCGAGCACAAGTCGTTCGTCGGCGAGGCGTTCGAAAACCTGCCGGGCATCGCACGATGGCAAGCACCCGACCGGCCGTTGTTTCTGACCGAGTTCGACATGAATCCCCCGTCGCCTTACTCGGCGGAGATCTACCCGATGCTCGCGGTGATGAGTGCCTATCAGGGCTGGGACGCGATCGGCGAATACGCCTGGCTCAACTTTCAAACCACTTACGAGCCGACCGCCAGCGCCCACCCGTTCCACACGTCGGGCGTAACGCACCAAGTCGCGTTCATGCCGACTGCGGCGCTGCTGTACCGCAACGGGCTTGTCCGCGAGGCGCAGTCATCCGCCACACTGACCGTGCACGAACAAGACATGCTCGAAGCCGACCTCGGCTGGACGCCGCTCGACGCGATGTGGCAAGCGCAAGGCTTCGGGCACGACCAAGGCTTTCGGCAGAAACTCCTTCTCGAACTCGTGCCCGGTAGCGGGGCACCGACCGTCGACGGCACGCCCGTTCCTGGCGGCGAGCAGATCATCGTCAGCGACACCGGCGAGATCCGGCTCGACCGCACTATCCCCGGACGCGAACGCATGGTCGTCAACACCCCGCAGGCGAAACTCGCGATCGGCCACACGCTCGGTGCCGAGATCGACTGGGGTAACGTTGGCCTGACCGTGGATCGGGCCGGCGGACGTAACGACACCTACGCCAACGTCACCCTTGTCGCGCTCGACGACACGCCGGTCGATCGGAGCGACTCGCTGCTGTTGACGGTGGTGTCCACCGCGTACGGGGCGGGTTGGGAGTTTGTCGATGAGGAACTGACGACCGTTCGCATGGGGCCTGGGCCGATGCGTGTCGAACCGACGGCGGTTACGCTGACGCTGCCCGGCGACGGTTGGGCGCTCGTGCCGCTCGACGGCAGCGGGCGGCCGATGGACGTCGTTGTTGCCGATGACACCGCTGATGACGGGCAGAGCGTGTTGAACACTGCGGGACTCGAGTCGGTGTGGTTTCATCTGGTCCGAATGTGACCGGCCGTGATTGGGCGATGGCAATGTGCCACGCTTCGCTATAGTCGCCGGCCATGACTGAAGCTGCCTCGCCCGACGCCAACACGACAGGGGCCAAGAAATCCAAGATGGCCAAGACGCTTGGCTTGTGGGATGTCTATGCGATCAGCACCGGCGCGATGTTCAGTGCCGGCTTCTTCCTGCTGCCCGGCCTGGCCACCGCGTACTCCGGGCCCAGCACCTACCTGTCGTACTTCCTCGCCGGCCTGTTGATGATCCCGGCGTTGTTGAGCATCGCGGAACTTTCCACGGCGTTGCCGAGGGCCGGCGGTTCGTATTACTTCCTCGACCGCGCGCTCGGGCCGGCGGTCGGCACGATCGGCGGCATCGGCACCTGGCTGGCACTTGTGCTCAAGTCCGGCTTCGCCCTGCTCGGCATGGGCGCGTATCTCGCGATCACGCCATACATCAAGGAGTTCATTCCAGGTGATGAGGCCGACCGGCTCATCGCCATTAAGGCGCTCGCCGTGGCGCTCACGGTGGTCTTCACCGGGCTCAACATTTTCGGTGCCAAGGAGTCGGCCAAGCTGCAGGGCATCCTCGTCATCGTGCTGTTGGGCGTACTCGCATTTTTCGTCGCGCAGGGCTTGCTGCACGTCTTCTTCGAACTGCCCGAAGGTCAGTTGCGTGAGCAAAACACACCGTTCTTCCACCAGGAGTACGGGCTCGGCGGGATGTTCAGCACGATCGGCTTGGTCTTTGTCTCGTACGCGGGTCTGACGAAAGTGGCGAGCGTCAGTGAGGAGGTGAAACGCCCCGATCGCAATCTGCCTTTGGGCATGATCCTCTCGCTCATCACGGCGACGAGTGTCTACGTGCTGGGCGTGTTCATCATGGTCGCGGTGCTCAACCCCGACGAGTTGCGTAGCGACCTGACACCGGTGGCGACCGCGGCCGACGCGTTCTTTGACTGGCTGCCGTACCCGGCCGGATTGATCCTGATTGTGCTTGCGGCGTTGGCGGCGTTCGCGTCGACGGGCAACGCCGGCATCATGGCCGCGAGCCGGTACCCGTTTGCCATGTCGCGTGACCGGCTGATCCCGCCGGTGTTCGAGAAGCTGGGCCGATTCAAGACGCCGGTGCCGGCGATCCTGGTCACAAGCGGGGCGATGATCTTCTTCATCATCGTCCTTGACGCTGAGGGCGTGGCCAAGGCCGCGAGCGTGTTTAACTTGCTGGTGTTCATGCTCATCAACCTCGCGGTCATCGTGATGCGCGAGAGCCACATCACCGGCTACGACCCGGGCTTCCGCTCGCCGCTGTACCCGTGGACGCAAATCCTCGGCACGCTCATCTGCGGCTGGCTCGTCTACCAGATCGGCGGGGCGGCGATCATCATCACGCTCGGCGTCGTGATCGCGTCGGCGCTCTGGTACTACTACTACGCCCAGAAGCGTGTCGAGCGCGACGGGGCCATCTACCACTGGTTCGAGCGACTCGGGCAGCGGCGTTATGACGATATCGAGACCGAGTTCCGCGAGATCCTCAAGGAGAAAGGTGCCCGCGCCACCGACCCGTTCGACGCGACCGTGGCTCGGGCGAAGGTGGTCGAGCTCGAACCCGACGACGAACTCGATGTTTGGATCGAGAAGTCCGCCGACGCGCTCGCGCCGCTGCTGCCGATCAGCCGCGAAAGGATCATCGAGGAGTTCGAGGACTCGGCCCATCGCGGGCCGGCGGTCATCGAGCACGGTGCGATGCTCCCGCACTTCCGATTGCCCGAGATCGAGCGGACGAGGCTCGTCCTGGCTCGAAGTCGCACGGGCATCCAGATCAACGGCCGACAGATCCACGCTGCCTTCTTCCTCGTGAGCCCCGATGACAAGCCCGCCCAGCACCTGCGAGTCCTCGGGCAACTCGCCGCGAAGATCGAGGATGAGACCTTCCTCGAGCGTTGGCTCAAGGCCAAGGATGTGTTGGAGATCAAGGAAGTCCTGCTACGCGAGGAGCAGTTCCTCGCGATCCACCTCGAGCCCGGAACGCCCGCCGGCGACCTGATCAACCAGCCGCTCATGAATGCGAACCTGCCCGAGGGCACGCTGGTGGCCATGGTCCGACGCAAGGACAACGTCTTTGTTCCTCGCGGCAAGACCGTCCTCCGCGACCAGGACCGCCTCACCATCATCGGCGACCTCGAAGGCATCCGCAAAACCAGCAAGCGGTTCTTCGCCAAGGCCGGCAGCAACGGTGACCCGGCCTCAAGTAAGAACGGTGATGCGGGGGCCGGCAAGTCCGAGGACGTTCCCGCCGCGGACCCACAGGACAAGTCGTAACGATGCGCATCGCTCGGGCCGGTTTGTTCAGCCAACGGCCTGCCCCATGCATTCGTCGAAGAGCACGCGCCACTCGAGTTGTTGCAGGCCGACGGTGACGCGGTGGGCCGGGTCGTCGGGCGTGTCCGCCACCGACTCGACCAGATCGACAAACGCCGACGCGTCCCAGCCGTTGGCGGTGAGCCGGAGGAAGCGTTTGTCCGCGAGCATCGGCCGAACCAGGTCGTCGGCCTTGGCCGCGATCGACGGGAACAGCGGGTGCCGACCGGTCTGGCGAACCCAGTACTTCGCGTTGGAAAAGTCGCCCTCGCGGCGGTGCATGATCATGTGCCAAAACGAGCCGGTCGGGTTGTCGATCGACTGGCTGATTTGGTGCGACTCGTGGAGGAAGTCGTGCCAAAGCCAAAGCCCGGCGAGCGCCGCGTTGGCTGCTTCGGGGGCGGCCGGGAACGTCGGCGTGAGCTTGTAAGCGTCGAGCGGTTCGAGCGCCGCCCGTGCTTCGGCCGAGCCCGACTCACTCGGTACGAGCGTTCGATATGCCCGAGCCGGATTGATCATCAACACCGCACGTCCCGCGTCGGTGAGATGCGGCGTTTGCAGTTTGAGCGCGGCTTCGTCTGGCATCATGGCAGAGCGTAGGTGGTGCCTATCCACGGCGGTTTCCTTCCGCTATCGTGCCGGCATGCTCGCTCGCCTGACACTCGCCGTGCTCGTGTTCGCTTTGGCCGGTTGCCAAGGCGGTTGGACCACCGTCACGCCGAACCGCCTCGATTCGCTCAACCGCAAGCCGGCCCAGTTCGCCGCCGACGCCGCCAAGCGGACCTACCCGGCGGACGTCCCTGCGGCCAAGACGAACCTCATCCGCGGTGAGGCAGACTACACGTTTGACCACCTCCACCTTCTCAACCTCACCGAAGAGCCGATGGCGGACGTCGAGGTTTGGGTCAACGAGCGGTTCGTTGTGTTCCTGCCAGAGTTTCCGAACAAGCCGACGATCGTGAAGATTCCGTTCCGCGCGTTGTACGATCAGGACGCGATCCACTTCCCGACCAACAACCGGGTCATTTCGGTGCGCAAGGTCCAAGTGCTTGTCGACGGCGAACTCCTCGACGTGCCGGTCGATATCGCGGACTGATTGCCGACGGTCAGCGTTTCTGCGTCAACTCGACCGCCGGGGCGGTTTGGAGTGTGACCATTTTCTGGTAGTGGCCGGATCGTTGCATGAGCTCGTCGTGGCAGCCTTGCTCGATGATCTCGCCGTTGTCGATCACGACGATGCGGTCGGCGTCGCGGATGGTGCTCAGGCGGTGGGCGATGACGAAGCTGGTGCGGCCCTCCATGAGCTTGGTGAGCGATTGCTGAATGAGGCGTTCGCTTTGCGTGTCGAGGTTGCTCGTGGCTTCGTCAAGGATGAGTAGTTTCGGATCGGCGAGGATGGCACGAGCGATGGTGAGTCGCTGACGTTGACCGCCGGAAAGTTTGACGCCACGTTCACCGACGTAGGTGCGGTAGCCGTAGGGCAGTTCCTCGATGAACCTGTCGGCGTTGGCTTGGCGGGCGGCTTCCTGGATCTGCTCGAGGGTGGCGTCACGGTTGGCATAGGCGATGTTCTCGGCGATGGTGCCGTCGAAGAGGAAAGTGTCCTGTTCGACGATCGCAAGCAGGTTGCGGAAGCTCTCGACGTTGATCTCGCGCAGGTCATGGCCATCAAGCGTGATGCATCCGCCGGTCGGGTCGTAGAACCGCGCAATCAGGTTGCAGAGCGTGGTCTTGCCCGCGCCCGACGGGCCGACGAAGGCAACGGTCTCGCCGGCGGCGATGTCGAGGTTGATGCCCTTGAGCACCTCCTTGTTCGCATCCTCGCCGAAGTCGGCGGGGTAGCGGAAGTGCAAGTCGTCAATCACGACATGCCCGGCAACATTCTCGCGTTGCAGGCACTTCGTGCTGGGTGTGTCGTGGAACTCGGCGTCTTCGCCCAGAAGGTCGAGCGTCCGATCCAGCCCCGCGAGTGAGGTCTGGAAGCCGGTGGCGGAGTTGGCGAGCGTCGCGATCGGTCCGAGCATCGCGGCGAGGAATGCGATGAAGAGCACGAGGTCGCCGACCGAGAGCTGACCATCGAGCACTAGCCAGCCGCCGAAGTACAGCAGTAGCGACGTGGCCATCGGGATGAGGATGGACCACATCGCTTCGATGGACCGCATCCACCACCAGTTGTGCAGCTCCTGGCGGGCCATGAAGTTGGAGTCGGTGGTGTAGCCGGCGGTTTCCGAGCGGCGTCGGCCGAACGCCCGGACGACCCGCATGCCGCCGAAGGTTTCGGTGGTCCGCGCGTCGATGCCTTGGCGGGTTTTGCGGATGTCGCGCCAGTGCGGGCGGATGCGCGTCACCCACATGCGGTTGCTCACCCACACCATCGGCAGCAGTGCGACCGCCCCGATCAACAGCCGCCAGTCGACGAGCAACAGCACCACCAGCGTTGCCGAGAGTTGGACGATCGCTTGGAACGGGTTGTAGATCATCTGGAAAACCAGATCACCGACACCGTTGGCGTCATCGCGGAGGATCGAGGAGATGCCCCCGGACTTGATGGCGTAGACGCGGTGCAGTGGGAGTTGCACGACGTGGTCGTAGAGCTTGCGCCGGACGGTGATCTTGGTGCGCGTGGCGACCTTGGTCGCGGTCCATCGGCCGACGGTCTGCAACAGTACCGCGAACAGTGCCGCTGCCGCCGAGCCGAGCGCGATGAGTAAGAGCAGGTTCTCCTTGCTCATGAATTCGAGCCACGGTGCCCAGCGGAGAAACGCCGGCGGGATCGGCGCATCGCCGATGACCACGTCGAGGATCGGCTTGGGCGCGGCAAGCGGTGCGAGGTTGAGCAGGGTCGTGACCGCGAGAACGACGAGCGCCAGTCCGAGCCGAAGCCGCTGGCCGCGGAGAAATCCGATGAAGTGGCGGAAGAGCGTGGGGAACGGTCGGGTGCGTTCCTTGGACCGGTCCCGGTGCATCGCATCGCCGGGCGGCGGGGCACCTTTTTTCCCGTCGGCGTCTTTCGAAGCGTCCTTGTCCTTCGAGCGTTCGTGAGCCTTCCTGCGGTACTCGTCGAACCGTTCGCCGGAGCGTCGGCGTGGACGTATGGCGGGTTCGGGTTGGACGCTGGGATGTTCGGTGCCGGAGACGATGCGTTAGTTTAGGGGACCAACGGTGGGGTGGTTCAGAACATGCGCGAGCTTGCCCGCCGACACGTAATGCCCGTCCACGCAAAAAGGCGGTGAACCGACCGGGCTCCCCGCCCCTTGTTTAGGGAGTTGGCGTGATTACTTCGACGCTTCGCGGCCCATCATGATGATGGTCTGACCGCCGCCGGCGACGTCGACCATCGGGGCCTCGAGGGCACGTTCGATAGTGGACTTGCTCTCGGCGTAGTGCGCAGCGGTGGCCATGTCGAGGTCGCCTTCAGCGATGGCCTCATCCATGTCCTTGGCGAGCATGCGGAGTTGGTAGCGGACCATGTTGCGGAGGTCGGCCGCCATCAGCCGGCCCGGCTCGCTCATGGCCATGGCCGTGAGGTAGTCCAGGTGCTGGCTCTGGAGGTTGCGGTCGATGCTCGACAGTTCTTCGCTGCCGATCTCGCCCCAGACCGCCTCGGTCACGGAAGTGATCAACTCGGCCGCGGTGAACTTGTCGTCCTCGGTCGTTTTGAGTTCCGCGTCGTAGACCCGCTGCAGGATCGTCGGGTTGACGAGCGTCGACAGTGCGCGGTTCTGGGCGTTGAGGATCGTCTGGTGGACCGGGAAGTCGATCCGGCTGCCGGCCCAGCTGCCGACGGTCGGCTGTCGGCTCGGTACCAGGTCGTTCCACAGCTCGGTCTCGACCGCGAAGAACTCGTCGTTGAACAGCGTCTCGTCGAGGTAAGCGATCGCCTCGCGCTGGGCATCGGGGTCGATCAGCGTCAGGCCCGGCTCGTCGCCGCCGTCGAGGGTCTCGCCGAAGCGGGTGCGGCTGAACTTCTGGCCACCCACCATGCGGGCGACGAAGTTGGCGTTGCGGATCTTCTCGAAGAACAGCGAGCGGAACACGTCACGCAGCTCGTCGTTGGTCGAATTCTTTTCGAGGGCCCACTCACGCAGGTCCTCCATGAGGTAGTCGGCCAACTCGGCACGGGCCTTGGCGAAGGCGATCGGGTCGTCGCCGAGGTCGTAGCGGTTGACGAACGGGTCGGGGCTGGCGAGGCCGGTCGTGTCCTCGTCGGTCGCGTAGGCCAGCTCACGCTTGCCACTCTTGGCGGCGATCTGCGCGGTGACCTGCTTCTCCTGACGCGGGTTGGCGATGGTGTAACCGTACTCGACGGCCCAGTAGTCGTAGGGGCCGATCACGGACGTCGAGAAGGTTTCCAGGTCGCTCGGATCATCGCCGGCGAAGAAGACCATCGGGTTGTAGTCCATGACGGACGCGACCAGTGGCTTGTCGGCGTCGCCGCGGCGCTCCTTGATCTCGTCGAGGCTTAGCCAGGCCGAGGCCTTGAAGTTGTGCCGCAGGCCGATGGTGTGACCGACCTCGTGGGCGACGACATCCTTGAGCACCAAGCCCAAGAACTTCTCGGGCAGCTTGACCTTCTCACGCTTGACAACTTCGGCCGTCTTGGCTTCGGCCTTTTCTTGGGTGACTTCTTCCATCGTCGTCTCGGCGGACGCGCTGGCCTGGGTCACTTCTTCCTCGACCTCGGCGACCGGGTCGCTGACGATCGCGCCACCATCACCGGCATCGCCGGAGTCCTTGGCGGTCGCGGCACCGGGCTTGGTCGTCGGGGCGCCCTTGGGCATCGGCGGCGTGACGGCCGCGAATCGGCTCGACAGGTTCAGCCAGTGGGTCATCGCAAGCTGCTGGCGGACGCCGGTGGCATAGTTGCAGCCGGCGTGGTCGGCGTGGTTGCGGCTGGCGACGACGGGATGTGAACAGCCGTGATCGCAACCGCTGGTGCCGAGCATGTCGTGAACTTGGTTCAGCGCTTCACGCTGCGCGTTGGGGTCGACGTTGGTGGCGAAGTTGCTGCCGGCCGTCGTTTGCCATTTGAGGTTGGTCGAACGCATCGCGGCGTGGACATCCGCCTCGGTCACGCCCTGGGGCATGAAGGCCGGGTTCTCGTCGAGGAACGTGAGGAACTCCGGGCCCATGTCCGCGAGCATCGTCTTGGGGCCGAGCAGGTCGAGGTCTTCGCTGAAGTAGCGGAGCATCGAATCGTCGAAGATGATGTCGGCGTCGAGAATCTGCCCGGTCCGCGGGTCAACCCGACTCGGTCCCATCGCGAAGGCACGGCCGGTCACGATCCAGCGGATGAAGTTGTACCGGGCGTCCTCGGGGTCGATGTCGGCGTAGGCGGTGTCGGTTTGCTGGCGGACTTCGATCGCGCCGACGATGCCGACCTTCTCGAACGCCTTGTTCCACTCCTCTACGCCGTCACGGACGTACCGGCGCCACTGCACCGGGACGGTGTTCTCGATGTAGAAGACGATCGGTTCCTTGGGCGGGCTCATCTCGAGGCTCGGGTCGAGCTTCTCGAGACGCCAGCGGTTGATGTAGCGATCGGTGAGGTCGCGGTCGTCGTAGCCGCTGGACCAGTCCTGCTTGACGGTCAGGAAGTAGCCGACGCGTTCATCGGCGAGACGTGGGCGGTAGCGGTCGCGGGTGTTGAGGTTCGGGAGCTGGCGGAAGGCGTAGCTCATGCCGGTGGTCGTCGCGCCGGCACCGCGGCCGTAGGCGAGTTCGGCGGTGATGAGCACGTTCTCGGGGAAGACCTTGACCGTCGTGTAGCGCGAGAGGTCCTTGCGGAGCGGGCCGGTCGCGCCGGGGACGGGGATCGCGCCGGTCAGGGCCGAAAGATCGACGGCCAACTCGCCCGAGCCGGTCACGCTCTGGATCGGCATGCTCGCGAGGATGCGTGGCGTGTAGGTGCGCTCGACCGACTCGGCGACGGGCTTGCGCTTGTCGTCGGAGACCTGCGAGAGGTCAGGAACGACGAGCACGACGTTGCGGCCACGCCGTTCGAAACGGACGAGGTAGTCGTTCCACTGGTACCCGGCCAACGGTCCTGCCGAGACGCTCGCGGCAAGCAGTAGGTCCTTGCCGAACAGCGACGGTGGGATGGCGGCGATGAGCTTGGACGGGCTTTTCGCGTCGTTGCCGGCGGGGCGGTAGAGCTTGAACAAACCGCGCGTGCCTTCGGGCGCTTCGACGAGCTTGAGGCCTTCGATGACCTTTTCGAAGGCTGTGTAGCCGCTGCTTGACGAAGTGGTCGCGCCGCGGCGGGCGGCCATCAGGGCCTGCACTTCGGCGGCGGTCAGTTCCAGTTCGCCCTCGGTCGTTGCGTCGGCGGGCGCTTCCTGTGCGCTGGCCGGCATCGACATCGGGGCGGTGACGGCAAGTAGGGCCGTCGCAGCAAGTACTGCGCGGCACGCACGGGAGATTTTGGCGTGGGTCATGGTCGGTTTGCGCCCGCGTCGGGCCGCATGCAGGGGTGTTAGGAGACGGTGTTGACAGGGATACGCTAGCCAACCCTCGTGGGTGCTCAAGTTTCCAATTTTCGATAATCCCGGCGTGAAAATTGCGACCTGTATTCCCATATCCAACGTTGCCACCGAACCATCCCCGCACACCTTGGGGCGTAGCCATTCTTTGGGTTGCCCGAACTGGCGCGGTGGTGCTATGTTTGGGCAGTGCGTGTGTCCCGCACATTCCGGTATCTACTCGTGGTTTCCGCGTTGTTCGCGGTGACCGTGCTTACATCCAGCGGCGGGGTCAGTACTCTCCATGCGGCTCAACATGCTGGCTGCACCAGCGACGTTCACTCTGAACGCGACTGCACCCAACGGGAACGTCAAGACGATGATCAGCACGAGGAAGATTGCCCGACGTGCCATTTGATCGCGGTGGGCATGCATGCGGAACTCCCGCCGGCTCCCGTACAGGTGGCCGTGCTTGATCGATCGCCCGAGCGGGTTGCTCGCGATGGTCGCCTTGTCTTCTCTGCCGCCGCGCCCATTCCTGCGGATGCTCGCGGCCCGCCGATGTCCTGACGGCGGTCGCTTTTGTTTTTCTTTTTCTCAAGCAATCCCCGCACGTGGTGTCACTCACCACTTTGCATCCGTCAGGATCGTTCTATGAATTTTTACGCAGGTAACCAGCGAGGGCGCCAAGCCTTCACGCTCGTGGAGCTTCTTGTTGTCATCGGCATCATCGCACTACTCATCGCGATTTTGTTGCCGTCGCTGCAAGCGGCCAGGAATGCCAGCAAGTCGGTCAAGTGTTTGTCGAACATGCGGCAACTCGCGATCGCTCACACCATGTATGTCAGTGAGAATGGCGGCTACTTCGTGCAACCAGGCTTGGGGCATAGTGGTGCATCCACTGCCGCGCCCACACTGTTCGACCCGGCACAGTCGACCGTCCCTGACGACGGCACCGGCCATGCCGACGAGCAGGGGGCATGGATCAACACCATGCGTCCGTACTTCACGACCACGGTGTTGCTTCGCTCGCCGCTGGACTTCAGTCCGCACTGGGAAGGCGAAGGTCTTCCCGTTCGCGAGGATGATGGTGAGCCGGTCTGGCGTCGCACGAGCTACGGCATCAACACCTACCTCACCGGTCTGGTGACCGATGAGTCGGGCGCGCCGCTCTACCGTCGCATTACACAGGTCAAGCAAAGCTCGGCCACGGTGCATTTCCTCATCATGGCCTACACGGGTGCTTTCGCCGCGGCGGACCACCCGCATAGTGAATCGTGGGGCGTGCCCGGCTTCGAGGACGGTGCACCGTTCAATGCGAGCAAAGAGATCCAGATGAACGCCCACGGCGGCGAAGTCGGCGACTGGCAGGCCCGAAGTGCCTACAGCTTCGTCGACGGCCACGCCGAGGTCACCACCTTCCGTGATCTTTGGATCGGGACCGAGTTCGATCCCTCGGCACCTTCGCTGGCGGATCGGTACAAGTTCATCAACAACTTCAATCCGGCGACCGCACGCTGATTCCGTTCGACGCATCCGTGCCGACTTCTGTTCAAGCGCTCATGCTCGACCAGCACGGATGAGTCCAAGTTTCGTCGTGCATGAGCCGATTCGATCGGCGTCTGCGTTGCCCAAGGCCGATGTGGCCCGGGTGTAGTGCCGACCAACTCTCTCTTCCGGAGACCAAAATGCTATCTTCCAAGAAATCTTTCCTTTTCGTCGCGGCTGGTGCCGTGGCACTTCCCGCCATCGCTTTCGCTGGCGAGGAAGGCGATATCGGCCTGCGGCTCAACTCCGCCGGCCAGATCGAAACGACCCTGACCGCCGAAGGTTCGGGTGACTTTACCGGCCCGACCGAGCGGGTTTTCGTCTCCGAACTGGAGACCGAAGGACTCGGCGAGTTCGATCCCGTCTTCAGCCCGCTGCCCCCCGGTGTGTCTGTTCCCACCGGCAACACTCCCGGCTTCGACTCGCCCGACAACACGTTCGCCATCGGCAGCGAGGTCGGGCTCGACATCTTCACGCCGAGCGTGCTGAGCGATAACTTCGTCGGCTACGACCCCATCGCTGACGCGTTCACCACCGTGCCGGATGGGACCGGCGTCCAGTTCTTCTTCTCCAGCCCGTCCGCTTTGGCTCGCACCACCGAGCCGGTTGCCAGCACGGACCTGCTTCTGCCCGTCTTCGACGGCAGCAGCCCCAGCGATGAGACGGGCCCGGGTCGCTGGCACCGTCACTACGTCATCAGCATCTTCGGTGGCATCGACGACACCAGCGGCGATCTGTTGGCCCCGGCCGGCGGCGTCTACGTGCTTGAGTTCGACGTCATCACCACCGACCCGTCGGTCCTTGATAGCGAACCGACGTTCGTCGTGTTCGGTGTTGGCGAGGAAGGCATCGACTTCGAAGATGCCGACCTCGACGCGGCCGTCGCGCTGGTCGAGGCGACCATCCCCGAGCCGGCCAGCCTTGGCCTGCTCGGCCTCGCGGGCCTGGGTCTGATGCGTCGCCGCAAGTAAAGCTTGCACCCAACAACCGAGCGGCCGACGTTTCAGAGCAAACGTCGGCCGCTTTTGTTTTGAGAACCGCAGCTATTCAATCACCTTCTCGAACGCTGTGGCATACTGGTCGAGCAGCCCTTTTTCGCAGCGGTGGAAGCTCGGGAGCGCAAGGCCCTTGTCGATGAGACCTTCGATTTTCGGAAGCCGGATTTGCGTGTAATCCGGTGGCGTGATGCTTTGGGGGAGCCGGGCGATGTGCGCCCAGTGGCCCTCGGTGAAGAACGGTTGTTGGTGCAACAGCGGATAGCGCCCCGTGCGGACGTGACAGCCTTCTTCCTGCAGACGCTCGATGAGCGTTTGCGTTTGAATTGACGTGTTGTTGAGCGTGAGGAACTCGAAGTAAACCCGCTCAACGTGTGACGGTGACTGGAACGTATGAATGCCCAGCGGTTCGAGGCGTTGGGCGAGATACATGATGTTGGCGTTACGCTCGGCGTTGCGGGTGTCGAGGTGTTTCAACTGGACGCGTCCGACCGCGGCACAGAGCGGTGCCATGCGGGTCTTGATCCCGAAGCCGGTCGCGGCGAAGCGTTTGGCGGGGCTGTCGAGTTGGTAGACGCGGTTGACGTCGCCCAAGAGTGTGGCCCGTTCGAAGAACGCGTTGTTGTCGGTCAGCAACATGCCGCCTTCGCCGGCGGGCGCGAGTTTGTGGCCGTGAAGGCTGAAGACGCCGATGTCGCCGAGCGTGCCGACGGGCCGATCGTTCCAGCGAGCGCCATGAGCGTGTGACGCGTCCTCGATGACGGCCAGTCCGTGGCGTTTGGCGATATCGAGCAGTTCCGTCATCCGTGCGGGCATGCCCCATAGGTGCACGACGACGATTGCCTTGGTGCGTGGTGTGATCTTTGCTTCGACGTCGCTCGGGCAAAGCCCCAGCCGATCGGATTCGCAATCGGTAAAGATGGGCAGCGCCCCGAGCCAGAGCATCGGCAGCGCGCTGGACCACCACGTCGCGCTTGGGACGATCACCTCGTCGCCGGACTGCAAGTCCAATGCAAAGAACGCCGCCATCAGCGCGGTGGTGCCGTTGCAGTGCGCGAGTGCGTGGGTGGTTCCAAAGTAGTTTCGGTAATCGGCTTCGAGCGCCTGGGTGACCGGGTGGGTGGTGAGGTCGCCATCACGCAGGATTTCGAGCACCGCGGACTCGTCTTCATCGGTGAGAACGGGCCAACGTTCGGCGTCGTCGTGTGGAAGCGTGACGGTGGGCATGCCCGACGGTACCCTCGCCGTGATGGCGGGCAAACCTATCAGTCGACGTGACGCGATGGTTGCTGCGGCGGCGTTTACGGTTTGCGGTTGCTCGCGTGTCGAAACGGATCGCCGTCGAACTTCCGCCGGTGTGGTCGTCAACGACGTTCACGCGCAGATCAGCCGAACGGCAATGCGCGAGGTGGTCGAGCCGGCCACGGTCGACGCGGTGGCCGATGTGTTGTCGAAAGGCAACGTCAGCGTCGGCGGCGGGCGCTACTGCGCGGGTGGGCAGCCCTTTCTCACAATGGGGCGCTTGCTCGATACGCGCAAGCTCGACGACGTTGTCGTCGTCAATCCAGAACGCGGCACGATCACCGTCCAGGCCGGCATCCGTTGGACCGCGCTGATGGAGGCGATTAACGCCGACGCGCCTGGCTGGGCGATTCGGCAGAAACAAAGCGGTGCGCAACGCGTGACGTTGGGCGGCACGCTCGCGGTCAACGCTCACGGTCGGTGCCTCACCGCACCACCGATCGTTGACGACATCGAGTCGATCGACGTTCTGATCGATGGCAAGCTCGTGCGCTGCTCGCGCATTGAAAACGCCGATCGTTTCGCGCGCGTGATCGGTGGTTACGGGCTCTTTGGTGTTATGACCGCGGTGACGCTCAAGCTGGTGCCGCGGGTGAAGCAGATGCTGCGTGTGGAAGTCGTGCCGATCGATGAAGCGGTCGCACGCCTCGACGAAGCTGCGGCGCGCGGTGCGACCCACGGCGATTTTCAGTACAATGTCGACGACACCTCCGCCGACTTCTTGAAGCGAGGTCTGCTCGTGACCTATGAGGCGGCTGACGATGCCGACCCGGTTCGATCAGTCGGTGCGGGGAACTTCACCCAGTTGGCGACCCTGGCGCACGTCGACAAGCCCAGAGCGTGGGCGCTTTACCGCCAACAGATGTTGACCGCGTCGGGGGCGGTGAACTGGAACGACGCCTGGCAGGTCGCCGAGTATGACGAGCACTACCACCGTCATGTCGAGTCGGCGATCGGAGCGCCGCCTGGGTCTGAAGTACTCTCGGAGATGTTCGTGCCGCGTGAGTCGTTGTCGGTTTTGCTCGGCGTGATGGCGGCGATCGTGCGTCGGCGCGGGGCGAACATCATCTATGGCAACGTCCGCCTCATCGAGCCCGATACCGTGACGCGCTTGCCGTGGGCGCGGGGTCGATACGCGTGCGTCGTGTTCAACCAGCACATCGATCAAACGCTAATGAGTATCGCTTTAGCCCGGGACACGTTCCGCGACATACTTGATGCGGTGCTGGAGCTAGGCGGGACGTTTTACCTCGCCCACCATACTTTCGCGGCCGGATCACAGGTCGATGCCGCTTACCCCGGTCTGCGACAACACCTTGCCTCGGCCGATGGCGGCGTACGCAGCGATTGGCTCGAAAAGATGTCCGGCTGAAAGTGGCTCCGACTGGATTTGAACCAGTGACCTAGGGCTTATGAATCCCCCGCTCTAACCGGGCTGAGCTACGGAGCCGTGTGGGAAGGGCAGGATAGGAGGGCATCGGCGGCGGATTCAAGACGGACGCTCGATGGTCGGGGATTCCGGGATGCGATGGTGGCCGATCGGCGGAAGTTGGGGTAGCTTTGCGGTGCGATGCCGGCCGACGATTTGACCGATGCAGAGGTGCAACGGGCGATTCGGACGGCGTCGGACATGGCCCGCCGGCTGGGCGATGCCGGTGATCCGCTCGCGGACGCCGTCGTGGCATCGCTGCGGGATGTGGCCCACAGACTTCAGCCTCCCGGTACCGACCGGGCAACCCCGGGTAGTGACATGACCGACCAGGACACGGACGCAGCCAAGACCGACGCCACGACGGACGAGCCACGGGATCAAGCGCCCGAACAAGCGCCGGCCGAACCGTCCGACGAGGGCGAGGCTACCGAGGAGGAAAACGTCATCCCCGAAGGCGGCCCGATCACGGCCAAGCCCAACAGGTTCTTCAACGGGAAGTGGATCGTCTTCGGCCTGCTGCTCATCGCCGGCGGGGGTTGGTTCGCTTATGACGGGTTCATCGGCTACCCGGCCGAGAACGAGCGCATCGACGAACTCAACGAGCTGGCTGATCAGGCGAAGCTTGACTTGGACACGGACGCGGAGGATGCATATCGCCTGGAACTGCGCGAGCTGGGCGACCGCCACTCCGACACGAGCATCCGGGCGCAGATCCTGCTCGGCTTCCTACTCCCGGTCGGTGGGTTGGCGCTGATCGGCTGGACGTTGTGGGCCGCCCGCAGTGAGGTTCGGCTCGACGAGAACGACACCTTGCACGTCGCCGGCCATCCGCCCGTGCCCCTCTCGGCGATCACGGACATCGACGACGAGCGTTGGGAAAAGAAGGGCGTGAGCCGGATGGCGTACGAGGTGGGCGGTCAGTCCGGCGTGATCAAACTCGACGATTTCATCTTCGATCGCCCGCCGACCGACAAGATCCACGACCGTGCCGTGTGGGTCCACCAGCAAAAGTCCTGAACCGAGACAAGCTATTCGAAGACGAGTTCTCTTTTGCCGGGCTCGGTTTCCCGCAGGTGGTCGTGGACCATCGCGCTGTAGGCGACGTTGACCAGGGGCAGGTCGTCGAAGCCAAGTTTGCTGCGGGTGTCGAGCACGGTTTGCTCGTCGGGTCCCTCGATCTCGACGAAGGTGCCGATGTGCGGGAGGGTGTCGAGTTCGACGGTGCAGCCGGCGAAGGTCCACGATTCGCGGAGCTTCTCGAAGCAGAGCATCATCTTGAACCCGAGCTTTTCGAAGAGCTTTCGCGAGGCCGGGCCGTCGGTGACGCCAAACTCCAACTCCTCGCGCTGCTTGATCTCGCTGTTGATGCGTGGCCCCTTGAAGGTGACGACGAACTTCTCGGTGCCGTTCTCGGTCTTCTTGCGGCGCAGGCGCAGGCCGTTGTCGCCGGCGGTGAGTTCACGGTCCTCGGTGTCGAAGAACATGTTGGTCTCCATGACCTCGCCGAGGCGGGTCGCGCCGGCGTCCCGGAGTTTGCCGCGGGCCGCGTCGAGGTCCGGGGCACGCATCTTGGCTTCGATTTCTACGGGCATATTGGGGAGTTGAAGTGGGAGTGCTGATGGGTGAAGTGGAGACAGTAGCCCGGCCACTACGCCGTCGAGGGGGATCACTTCACCACAAAATTCACCAGCCGCCCCGGGACGTAGATCTCCTTCACGACCGTCTTGCCTTCGAGCAGCGGGGCGACCTTCTCGGCCCCGCGGGCGGCAGCGAGTGTCGCATCCTTGCCGGCTTCGGCGTCGATGGTGATCTTGTCCCGCAGTTTGCCCAGCACCTGCACCGGGATCTCGATGCTCGCGTCCTTGAGTTTGGCTTTGTCGTAGCTCGGCCACGGCGCGCGGGTGACGGTCTCGGTGAAGCCCAGCGCACGGTAAAGCTCCTCGGCCAGGTGGGGCGCGAAGGGGGCGAGCAGCTTCACGAACCGCTCCGCCGCGGCGTGGGGAATGACATCCAGCTTGCCGAAAGCGTTGTTGAGTTTGATCAACTCCGCGATGGCGGTGTTGAAGCGGAGATGCTCCAGGTCGTCCTGAACTTTCGCGGTCGCCTTGTGGAGTTGCCGGTCGAGTTCGTCGGGGACGTCGGTCTTCTCGATCGTCGCGGTGACGTTGTTCTCCTCGTCGCCGACGAGATTGCGGTGGACGCTGCGGAGGAAGCGCGTCATTCCGATGATGTCGCGGGTGTTCCACGGCTTCTGCTGTTCGAGCGGGCCGAGGTACATGACGTAAAGCCGCAGGGCGTCGGCACCGTACTCACGGATGATGACGTCGGGGTCGGCGACGTTGCCGCGCGACTTGGACATCTTGAAGCTGCGTGCGTCGATCTTGTGGTTCGGGTCGGACTTGAGCACGTGGTCGCTGCCGACCTTGTCGACGTCGTCGGCGTCGATGCGCGTTGCGATCATGCGCTCGCCGTTGTCCTTGCGGTAGCCGACGAACTGCTTGCCGCCGTCGGAGGCTTCTTCCTTGACGTCCTTGAGTTCATCGACGCTCACGTCGAAGCGGTGGTACTCCATCTCGCCGAGGATCAGCCCCTGGTTGACCAGCCGCTTGAACGGCTCGGCGGTGGTGACGTGGCCGAGGTCGAAGAGGACTTTGTGCCAGAACCGCGCGTAGAGCAGGTGCAGGACCGCGTGCTCGACGCCGCCGACGTAGAGGTCGACGGGCATCCAGTAGTCCTGCTTCTCCTTGGTCGCGAACGTCTCGTCGTTGTGCGGGTCGAGGAAGCGCAGGTAGTACCAGCACGAGCCCGCCCACTGCGGCATCGTGTTGGTCTCGCGGCGATAGGTCTTGCCGTCGATCTCGACGTCGAGCCAGTCCTTCGCTTTGACCAGCGGGCCGGCCGGGTCGCCGGTGGGCTCGAAGTCCTCCAGTGTCGGCAGCTCGACGGGCAGGTGCGACTCGGGCAGGGCGTGGTGGTTGCCGAGTTCGTCGTACACGATCGGGAACGGCTCGCCCCAGTAGCGTTGACGTGAGAAGAGCCAATCACGCAGCTTGTACTGCACCCGCCGTCGGCCGTGATCGTTCTCTTCCAGCCAGTCGATCATCGCAGACTTCGCGGCATCGACGGTCTTGCCGTTGAGGAACTGCGAGTTGATCGCGACGCCGTCGCCGGTGTAGGCGGCCGTGGCGGCGTCGAAGTTGTCGGGCGCTTTGACGACCTGCACGATCGGCAACTCGAACTGCGTGGCGAACTCGAAGTCGCGCTGGTCGTGGGCGGGCACAGCCATGATCGCGCCGGTGCCGTAGCCCATGAGTACGTAGTCGGCGACGTAGATCGGGATCTCGTGGCCGTTGACGGGGTTGACCGCGTGGACGCCGGTGAAGACGCCGGTCTTGGTTTTGGTCTCGGTCTGGCGGTCGCGTTCGCTCTTGCCGGCGGCTTCCTTGACGTACGCGTCGACGGCGGCTTTCTGCTCGGGCGTGGTGATCCGATCCACCAGTGGATGCTCGGGGGCGAGCACCATGTAGGTCGCGCCGAAGAGCGTGTCCGGGCGGGTGGTGAACACGCTGATCGTCGCTCCGTCGGGCCGTTCGCCGGCGACGTCGAAGTCGACGACCGCGCCTTCGCTGCGGCCGATCCACTCGCGCTGCATCGTTTTGAGCGACTCGCTCCATTCGAGCGTGTCCAGGTCCGAAAGCAGCCGGTCGGCGTAGGCGGTGATGCGCAGCATCCACTGCTTGAGCGGCCGGCGTTCGACGGGGAAGCCACCCACTTCGCTCTTGCCGTCGATGACTTCCTCGTTGGCCAGCACCGTGCCGAGCTTCGGGCACCAGTTCACCGGGACCTCGGCGATGTACGCCAGGCGATGGTCGTCGATGACGGTCCGCTGTTGGTCCTCGGGCAGTTCGGTGAAACGCGTGAACAGATGCCCCACGCCGCTGATCGCTTCCATGCCTTCCTGCGTCGGGTTCTCCACGAGCGACCCGTCGGGCGCGATCACGAGGTTGTCCGCGAGCAGGGCGTTGCGCAGTTCCTCGATCGGCTTTGCCTTGTTGTCGATCGGGTCGAAGTAGCTGTTGTAGAGCTGCAGGAACATCCACTGCGTCCACTTGAAGTACTTCGGTTCGGTCGTGTCGACCACGCGGTCCCAGTCGTAGGAAAAGCCCACGCGTTTGGTCTGGGCGATGAAGTGCTGGATGTTTTTCTGGGTGAACTCGGCGGGGTGGTTGCCGGTCTTGATGGCGTATTGCTCGGCGGGCAGGCCGAAGGCGTCGAAGCCGGTGGGGTGCATGACGTTGTAGCCGCGCATGCGGAGGTAGCGGCTGTAGATGTCGGTGGCCGCGTAGTTCTCGACATGGCCCACGTGCAGGCCCGCCCCGGACGGGTAGGGAAACATGTCCAGGACATACACGCCGGGCGCACCGTTGGCCTGCTCGGGATCAAGGGCGGCGTCGGTGCCGTGCTCGTCCCAGTAGGCTTGCCATTTCTGCTCGACCGTCGTGTGGTTGTAGGCCATGGGTCGGGGATCGTAGCCGCGACACGCGGAATGAAAGTCCCCCGGCTCGCTTGCCGATACTCCCAGTGCGTGTCCATGGACCTCTTCCCATCGTCCCCGGTGAGCGACCGTCGAGATGGCGGTGCGCGGCACGCGGCCGACCTGCCGGCCAAGCTCTGCGATGAGCGATCGGCCCGGTTCTACCCGTGCCGGGTACGCGATGTGTCGTCGGGTGGTTTCCGGCTCGTCGTACCGCCGACGTTCTCGGCCAAACCCGGAGCGGAGCTCTTCCTGCACGTCGCCGACGGAAAATCCGGCGTGACCCAACGGGTGGACATGCGACCGGTCCGGGTGGCTTGGCGGATGCAGATCGAGGACCACGGCGGATACGCGATCGGCGTGGAGCGGACCG
The DNA here is from genome assembly GCA_039182125.1 of Planctomycetota bacterium. Lineage (NCBI taxonomy): Bacteria > Pseudomonadati > Planctomycetota > Planctomycetota bacterium. The sequence continues at coordinate 4,710 of JBCDCH010000037.1, read as the reverse complement.
ACATGGAGCAAATGAGCGGGGTGCGGAAAGTTTCCACCCGTGCCCTCGCGGCGTAACTGCCGGGCAGAAAAGCGACCAGACGGGCTAGTCGGCCATATTCCTGAAACCCCGGGCGGGCCTGCCGCTGCGGAACGGTGTCGCTTCCGTTAGCATCTTAGGCGACGAGCCGTATTTCGATGGACCAAGACACCCGCCGCTATGTCCGCCGCATCCTCGCACTTCACGTGATCTTGTTGATCGTCGTGGTGGGCGTGGTGACGCTGGGCGCTCGGCAGGTGTATCTGACCGCGCGCCTCCAGGCCGAGGAGGACACGCTCACGCGGCAAAACCTCATCGCCCGCCAGACCGCCGCCGGGCTCGAAGATTTCTTCGCTGGCATTTCCGAAAACCTGAATCTGCTCCGGCGTGCCGAAGAGGAGGGCCGGCCGGTGATCCCCGGGCGGCTGCGTGATCGCGCTCCCCAGGCCGCCACCGACCGGGCCGAGGTCTTTGCACTGAGCAGCCCGATGTGGTTGCAGTTACAGGACCGCACCTCCGGCCTGATCGTGATGGACACGGTGACCGACCGGTTTCTGCGCGTGTTTCCCGAACGGTTCGGGCGCTCGGCACAGATCCGCGGCCTGATCGACAGGGCGGCCCCGCAGCTCGAAGGGATCGACGAGCCGCGCGTGACCTCGCCGTTGCGCTTGCCCGGCACTGAAGAAACGTTCTCGCTCGTCGCCGTCCCGGCCGGCAGCGATCAACGCTACCACCTGATCTCGCTGGTGCGTCTCGCGGAGTTGCGACAGCGGTTCCTCCAGCCCATCAGCGCTGACGGTGCGATCGGTGCGTCGCTGATCAACGATCAGGGCATCATCCTCGATGCGGCCGACCCCGAGCTCAAGGGGATGAACTTCCTCTCGGCGACCAAGAGCGGCGAGGTCGAACGACTCTTCGCTCAGGCGCGCCAGGGCGGGGCGATCTTCGGCTCGGTCGTCCGCGAGCCGGTGAGCCTTGGCGGCGAAACCATGCCCGGGGCGATGATCACGATTTACCCGGTCCGCGTGGGGGATCAGGTGTGGTCGCTGGCAATGACCCGCGACTTGGCGGGGGTCGACTCGGTGGTGCGCGAGACCTTCGGCGGGACCGTCCTCTGGGCGCTGTTCGTCGTTGTGGCGATGGTGGCGATCCTGCTTTCGACGGCGGTGACGGCCATCCGCGGCCGGGGCAAGCTCGAACGCCTGCGCACCGAGATGCTCGACCGCGAACTGCAGCGCGTCGAGGAAGAGCTCGACCAGGCTCGCGGCATCCAACTCAAATGGCTTCCCCAAGCCGACGCCGAGATCGCCGGCATCGAAATCGCCGCCGTCAACACGCCGGCCAGCCACATCTCCGGCGACTTCTACAACTGGTTCGAATTGGGTGACGGCCGCGTGATCATCGTCATCGGCGACGTCACCGGCCACGGCATGGCGGCGGCGTTCCTCATGGCCACCACGCAGTTGCTCGTCCGCACCACCATGGCCCGCCCCGACATCGGCGGCGACGTCGGCAAATGCATGGCCGAGGTCAACACGCAACTCTGCACCCAGGTCTACGGCGGTCAGTTCGTCACGATGCTCCTGTGCGCGATCGACACGCAGGCCGAGACCATCGAGATCGCCTCCGCCGGCCACCACGCGCCGCTGGTCTGCGATTTGGACGGGGCAGGCGACAACGCCACCGGCACCCGCCGCTACCACGAACTCGAAATCGACGCGCAGCTCGTTCTCGGTGTCGATGACGACTTGGACTTCCCCACGACCGTGCATGACCTGTCCAACGATTGTCGGTCGATGATCATCTACACCGACGGCGTCATCGAGGCGGCCAACGACGCCGGTGAGCGGTACGATCTGGACAAGTTCGTCAGGGATCTGCCCATCGATGTCGACGATCCACGTGCCCTGGCCGACGGGGCGGTGGCGGCGGTGGACCGCTTCGCGGGTAGTGTCGAGCACGAAGACGACCTGACCCTGGTGGCCATCCGCCTTCCCGGCCGTCGCCCCAACGACGCCGCCCATCCCCCGATGGAAGCCGCGGCCGTGTGAGCCGGGAAAACTGGCCATTGACGCCGTCGAGAGCCGACCTATGATCCTGACCCGCCGCAGTGCTGCTGCGACGAAATCCCCACCGGGGCTATAGTGAAATGGGATCACGCCACCATGGCATGGTGGTATTCCGGGTTCAAATCCCGGTAGCTCCATGCAAACGCCTAACCGGCACCGAAACGCATTGTCGCGCATTGCGGCGCATAAACCCCAGCACACGCTGGGGTTTATGTGTGTTCGGGCGTCGGGGTTACTCGGCACCGCCGCGCATAGCTGCGCACTGTTGCGCACGGTTTGGGTGTCAAATAGGGTGTCCACCCTAGCTCTCAGTGCGGGGGCATTTTGCGGCAAAAACCCCCATTTAGGGGCTGAAATGGAAGATTTCCCCGCTTGACACCAGATATTGCGTACACACCATGAGCCGGGATGGGCGACTGGATTACACTCTTCAACAGCATTGATTGGCGGCCATACGTCGCGACATGCGGGATCCCTGCAGGCATTTTGGTCATTACCACCATCGTCAGGAAATTGCTTTCCGGTGTCCGGCATTGGTACCCATGCTATTTCTATGCCGGCCCAGATTTGTGCATTGCCAGTCTCGGGCTGGGTCTGCCCAGCCTTTTTCGGGCTGTTTCTTCTCCGGCGCCGGCTGCTGGTGCAGTTGCCCCTGCTGGCCCGTCCGGTACATCAGTGTTCGTGGCATGCTTCCTCTGCCTCGTGTTCTATTTTGTCCTCTTGTCAGACGTTCAGGACCGAAAGGAGCTTTGCGAGCCAGAGCAAAAGCTTTCAAAGCGTCTCGTCCTAGGGACGTTGCTTGGACTTTCATTGCTTATTTGGATGAGCTACCTGTGTAGGCAGTGAACAAAATAATAACACGAAATTTGTCAAGCGAATTTCGGCGGATTTTTTGATTTTCCCCTCGATTTTTCACTCAAGAGCACGCTAGGATGTGCGATATGACGGTTATGATGATCAAGAAGAGCACCACAAAGCTCCTCCGAGCGTTAGGAATCCCTGCGCTGGCGGTTGCTTTAGTCTTGGCTGCCTCCGCTGTGCTTTTTGAGGTTGCAGCTCTCGGTCTCGTTGCATGTGTGGTAGGTGCCGCGGCGGCTGCGCCTACTTACATCGATCGCTACGGCAAAAAGCCTGACGTCGCACACTTGGTGACCGACGATTCGGGAATCCCGACGTCGAGCTCCTAGTACCCTTGGTTCCCGCCCCGGCCGGTCGCACCCTGCGGCTTGCCGGGGCGTTTTGCTGCGCGGGTCGGTGCAGACGTTTGCAACGACGACGGTCATGCGGGATAACCGCAGTCATGGACACGCTGCAACAGGCCATCTTGATCGCGTTCGTCATCGCCACGGTTGGCGGCATCGCCGGCCAGTTGTTGCATGGCTTGCTGGATCGACTGTGACCACGGCGGGCTATCGCCTTTTCAGGCACTTGCACCGGGAGGGGTCGGCGTCGACACTTTTCCGAATGGGAAGGCACCTCATCGTCGTGCTGACATTGTTGCTGTTCGCCGCGGCTCCCGCACCGCTTGAGCCGACCGCCGCCGCCCGTGGGTGCAACGGTGGTGCGTGCTCGGCGTGTAAGAACTGCACTGGGTGCAAGCACTGCGCGAAGCAAGGCGGCACCTGTAGCGTGTGCCGGCCGGGTACCGCCAGTCCGCCGCGGACGCCGGGCAACAGCTTCGGCCAGCGATCGGACGGCCAGGCTGAGCGAGACCGTCAACGTGCGGAGGAGCGCCGGCAGGCGGAGGAGCAACGCAAACGCGAGGAAGCCGAGAAGCGAGAACGCGATCGGCGGATGAAAGAGTTCATTGAGCAGCGGCAAGCCGAGATGCGGGCCGCAGAGAAGTCGGCCACCGAGGACGGGGTAGCCGTGCTCTTTTCGCCACACGGCGGCTGCACGGCCGCAATCGTGAAAGAGATCAACGGCGCGGCCGAAAGTGTCGACGTGCTGGCCTATCGCCTAACTAGCAAGCCCATTGCCGCGGCACTCAGCAACGCGCACGAGCGGGGCGTCACCGTGACAATCGTTGTCGACGTCGACGGAGCGCAAGCCGGGTACTCGGACGCGAGGTACTTCGACAACGCGGGCATCACGACGCTGGTAGACACGGCCCACAAGATCCAGCACAACAAGGTCATCATCGTCGATGATGCGACGGTCATCACCGGGAGCTTCAACTTCAGCGAAGCCGCCGAGAAAGACAACGCGGAGAACCTGCTGGTCATCAAGGGCAAGCCGGCAATCGCCGCGGCTTACAAAGCTGACTTCCTCGAACACGTCGAGCACGCCACGCCGTACGAGTTCCGCGAGAAGCGGTGATGGGTGTTGACCCGCGAGGCAACACTCACCCCGCAGCCCGGCCATCGCCTTCAGATCTGATCCCATCCCCAGATCGCCATTTGGGTCTTCTTGTCGAGCGTGTTGCCGCTGACCTTGAGCGTAAGAAGCACCCGGCCGCGGTGGTGGGTCTCGTGGGCCATGAAGTAGCTCAGCGTGGTGAAAATGCCCTTCTTGAAGCCCCGTCGTGTAGGCTTGCCGCCGCGGGTGTACTCCAGCAAGGTGGAGATCGACGAGTCGGAGCTGTGCAAAGCGCTCAAGACCGTCTTATTCGAAGGCTGGCTAC
>JBCDCH010000036.1 GCA_039182125.1 Planctomycetota bacterium | reverse complement strand
GGTTTGGCCGAAACCGGAAATTCAGCGCCCACGACCTTGGGGTGGTTAACCTACTCCGTCTTACACCCCACCGACAAAACCCCGCGGGGGGGGGTTCAACCCAACGCCCGCCGCCTTTGTTTCACCCATCAATGCCCACGACTTCAGCCGTGGGTCCCCTCAAGCCCGCACGTCAATCGTCTTCCCCAACCCCGTCGCGGCCGCATTCAGCCCGTCGGTCGCGGCGTTGAGCAGCTTGATCGCCGTGTCGCCGGTTTGCTTCTGCACGTCGAGAACTTTCCGCGCCGCGGCGAACTGAACCTTCGCCATCACGTCGACCCGATTGAGATTGAGCATGCCGCTGGCAATGTCCATGTGAGAGATATCGGATACCCACGAGAGCTATGGAAGAAAAATTCGAAGAATCGGCTTGCACGGTGTTAGGGCTTTAGTTTACCGTTCGGGGAACACCGGCCAAACGTGGTCGGTGCGGCGGAAAGGATGCCGCGATGCCCCAACTCAACGCCTTGTCGAACTTCACCAAACGCCGCCGACGCAGGCCTCGCAAACCGATGGCGGTCGACGCACCGCTGTTCGCCCCGGAGGTGATCGCCGCCGAGCGGTTACGAAGACAAGCGCGGGTCGAGTTGGACATTCATCGCCGGGCGGCCGTCGGGCCGGGGGTACTCGACGAGCCGCCGACGGTGCTTGAGCCGGCCGAGGTGACCGCACTTCTCACCGGGCTCCACGACCAACTCGCCGCCGAATCTGACCCTCAACAGCCAAACCCATGAACCTCACCCCGCGCCAGCTCGACGTTCTCTCGGCGATCCGCAACTACCGCCACATCCACGGCTACGCCCCGACCATGCAGGAGCTCGCCGACCAACTCGGTACCTCCAAGGTCACCATCTTCGAGCACGTCGGTGCCCTCGAACGCAAGGGCATTCTTTCCCGCGACAAGCACAAAGCCCGCTCGCTGGAGATCTGCACCGACGAAAAGCTCCCTGACGAGAATCGCCCGACCAAGTTGCCGCTGCTGGGCAACATCGCGGCCGGCTCGCCGATCGAGGCCGTCGAAAACCGCGAGGAGCTCGATCTCGAGCAGCTCTTCTCCAGTCGCCAGGGCGTTTTCGTGCTTCGCGTTCGCGGCGACTCGATGATCGAGGACCACCTCTGCGACGGCGACTACGTCGTGATCGAACGCCGCGAGACCGCCCGCAACGGCGAGCAGGTCGTCGCGCTGCTGACCAGCGGCGAGGCCACGCTCAAGCGGTTCTACAAGGAGCCCGGCGGCAAGGTCCGACTCCAACCCGCCAACAGCACCATGGAGCCCCGCATCGTCCCCGCTGACGATTGTCGCATTCAGGGCGTCGTGATTGGCGTCTTGCGGAGTTACTGATGGGGCTCATCGCCGATCGCGTCGCCGCCGCCAACGACGGTGCCAACCCGACCGTTCTCGCCCGGATGTCCACCGGCTGGGCGGTGCTGGGCGATGAACAGAACTTCCCCGGTTGGTGCCTGCTCTTGCCCGACCCCGTGGTGCCGACGCTGAACGATCTCGCCGAGCCGACCCGCACGGCGTTTCTTGCTGACATGGTCCGACTTGGCGATGCGGTGTTGGAGGTGACCGGAGCACTGCGGATCAACTACGCGATCTTCGGCAACCTTGAACCAGAGCTTCACGCCCACGTCGTTCCGCGGCATGCTAGCGAGCCCGATGCCTACCGCACCAAACCGCCGTTCTCAAACCCCGAGGAACGCCCGTTCGATGCCGACCGTGACCGCCCATTGATCGAAGCGATCCGTACGGCTCTGCGGCCGTGAACTTACCAGAGTTTCCACCACGGCTTGGCCGGTTTGGAACTCCCGGCGACGCAACTCGGACGCTGGGGATCGACGATCGGCAGCACTTTCGCCTCTTCCAGCCGGTCGAGCAATGCGTCGAGTCCGTGGTCGAGTTTGTACTGCATCTCGTCGGCGTGAAGCAGTAGCAGTTGGTAGAGATGAACCGTTCGGTCGCCGACCTGCACGGTGCCGAAGCCATCGCCACCAACGAACAGGGGCGGCAGGCAGACCGACCCAATGAGTGCGGTGCTCTCGTGCAACGGTTCGGGCGGATCGCCGTTGGGCACGGTGTGGCCCGCGCCAAGCCAGGTTTCGTACTCGTGCGGAAGACGGGCCATGAACTTCAGCCATTTCAGCGGCCAGTACGCCGCTTCCTGCTCGTCCTCCGGCACGTCCACGCCCGCCCCGAACTTGTCCATGGGCCAGTCCGCCGGCAGGGCGACGGCCAACTCTGCGAACTCCATGTTCTCCACGCCCTCCGGCGTCTGCATCGGTCGCTCCGCCATGCCGGTCGTCACGACGTACCAAAATGGCCGCTCGTCGTTCGGCGGGAACATGTGCAAGTCCAGATGCACCAGGTCCGAGACAATCTCGTGGAACACGCCGTTCGACTCGCCCAAGTAGTCAGTCAGGTGTTTCTCGACGGCTTCGATGAGCATGTGATCGCCCACCGCGAGTTCGAAGTCCCGCTGACGCGGCTCGTGGCGGTAGACCGTGGATCCGTCCGGGTTTTTCTCCGGCGGCAGGATGTCTTCGAGCGGCTGCTTTCGTGGCGTCGGCTCATCGGAGTTTGGGTCGATGGGCTCGTCGTTCATGCCAGGCAGGCTAACGCATTGGCACCGATTTCGCGGCAAGAACGCCATGAACGTGACTGACCGAGCCAAGGAAACGTGGCAGGACGCCAAGATCAAGGCCGCCGATGCCGGGCAAGCCGCTCGCGATTTCAACCGTAAGTGGAAGTTGAGCGAGCGGTACGCCGACGTGGTCGATCGGCTCAAGCATGCCGAGTACAAGGCGGCTAGCGTCGCCAGCGGTGAGTTTCGCAGGCGGTTCGAGATGTCCATGGCTTACCACGCCGCGCATCCCGACCAGATTGAGCAACGCCTACGCGAACTCGACGAAGAGTGGTCGGCCGAGGACGTCTTCCAAGCCACGTTGCTCGGCGTGGGTGCCCTTGGTGCGTTGATGAGCAAGACCAGGGGCCGGTTGTGGGGCGCGTTGCCGTTGGCGGTCGGGTTTATGCAGTTCAAGGGGATCGGGCATCAGAAGCCGCCGGGGCTCGCTTTCTTCCGCCGGGCAGGATTTCGCACCAATGACGAAATTAAACAGGAGAAGTACGCCCTGAAGGCTCTCCGTGGGGATTTTGCCGAGTTGGAGCAGCAGGGCGGCGGTGCCGATCACGTCGCGAAGACGGATACGCCCGACGAAGATCGTGATTGATCCTCGCCGCAAACGATTTGCACTTTCCCTTGTGCATGTCACGGCCGGGCATACCCTATCCGTGCCATGCACTGTCCCTTTTGTGACGCGGAGAAAGACCGGCTGAAGGTGATCGACTCCCGCACTTGCGAGAACGGCCGTGCGATCCGTCGCCGCCGGCAGTGCGTGCAATGCTCCAAGCGGTTCACGACCTACGAGCGGATCGACGAGGCCCCGAAACTGTCCGTCGTGAAGAACGGCGGTGACAAGCAGCCTTGGGATCGCCGGAAGATCATCGCCGGGATCGAGCGTGCCGCCTTCAAACTCGACATCGCCCCTTCCGAGTTCGACCGCATCGCCGATGAAGTCGAGGACGAAGCCCTGCGAAATTTCGAGCGCGAAGTGCCGACCGAGTTCATCGGCAACCGCGTCGGCGACAAGCTCGGCCGGATCAGCAAGGTTGCTTACGTCCGCTTCGCCAGCGTGTACAAGAAGTTCCAGACGGCCGAGGAGTTCATCGACGAAACGCGCGCCGTGATCGACGCCCCGGACCTCGACGACGATCCCGACCAGACGCACCTTTTTAGCGAGGGACGGGCCAATCCGCGAAAGGCGAAGACCGCCGATGCGGGCGACGATTCGGCCCCGGCGGTGGATCGTCGGCGAACCCGCCGGGCCCGTCGTACGTCCAAGCCGGCATGACCTATTCCGTTCGTTCGCCCTCTGCGTCCCCTGTCGGCGTCGGATTTCGCTACGCTATCGGTTTGACCCTTTCGACAATGCCCGCCATCAGACTGATTTCATTCGTTGTGTTGGTTGCCGCGACCATGCTCGGTTGTACGCGGACGGTCCAGCCGGACACGCCCAATGAACGCTATCCCCGGCTGCCCCTGCGTGAGGTGCCCGAATCCTTGCAGGGGATCGTTTACCAGCAGGTCGATCTCCGTAACACCGGTGCCCTGCAGGTCAGCGGTTACGGCCTCGTGGTGAACCTCGAAGGCACCGGCGATTCGACCGCGCCCATCGCCGTCCGCGAGTACATCGAAAAGGAGATTATCCGTCGTGGCTTCGGATCGCGGAACGGCCCGTACGCCGGCGTGTCGCCGGCCCGTATCCTCTCCGACCGCCGCGTGGCCATCGTGCGTGTCGACGGCTTCATCCCGCCGGGTGCCCAGAAGGGCCAACGCTTTGACATTCAGGTTTCGGCGCTGCCGGGCAACCAGACCACCAGCCTCGTCGGCGGCACGCTCTATCAGTCGACCCTTCGCCAGGCCGAGCGCGTGACGCAGTTCAACCCTGGCGAGCAGGTCAACGTCCTCGCCTCGGCACAGGGAGACATCTTCGTCAATCCCGAGTACGCCGCCGAAGGTGCGGACGACACCCGCAACAGTCGCAAGACCGCGGCGTTGCGGACCGGCGTCATTCTCAACGGCGGTATCGTCCAGCAGCCCCGGGCGCTCGTGTTGCAGGTCCGCCAACCCAGCCGACGGACGGCACGCTTCATCGAGCAACGAATCGATCGTCATTTCCAGGACACGTCCATCGCGTCGGCGCAGGATGAAGGCCGGGTTTTCCTCAACGTGCCGGAGAAGTACAGCGATGACTGGGCGCACTTCGCGGGCATTGTGCTGCACCTGTTCCCGACGACCAACGAGACCTTCGCCGCCGCCAAGGCGCTCGAACTCGCCGAAGCCGCCGAGCAGCCCAACGCGCCGCTCGCGAACATCTCCTACGCATGGGAAGCGCTCGGCCCGGCCGCGATACCCGCGATGCAGCCGCTGCTCAACGGCGACAACGCTGACGTGCAATACGCCGCCGCTCGCGCCGCGGCATTCCTTGGCGATCGCTACAGCCAACAGGTCTTGCTGCGCATGGGAGCCGACTCGTCTCACCCGTACCAGCTGCCCGCCGTCGAGACGCTCGGCAAGCTCCCCGAAACCCCCGAGACGAAGTTGCTGCTCAAAGAGCTGCTCGACGCGGAGAGTGCCCTGGTTCGCATCGCGGCGTACGAAGCGCTGGCCAAGTACGACGACCCGATCATCTTCCGTCAGAACATCGAAGGGAAGTTCCTGCTCGACATCGTGCAGACCGACGGCCCGCCGGTGATCTATGCGACGCGTCGCGGTGAGCCGCGCATCGCCGTGCTCGGTCGGCCGAGCAAGCTGCGTAGCCCGGTGATCTTCGGATCGCTCGGTAACACGTTCACGATCAGCACCGACGGCGCCGACGCCTCGCGTGTACGGATGTTCCAGCGCAGCGGTCCGGGCGGTCGGCCGGTGAGCGTTTCGAGCAGCATTGACATGCCGATCATCGTCGCGCGTCTGGGCGGCAAATCCGTGCCCGGCGAGCCGCGTTTCGAGTTCGATTACGGTCAGGTCGTCGCGCTGGTGAACGACATGGCCGACAAGGGCGACATCGTCGACACGGCCGGCCGGCAGGTCGCCTTCCGCCTCCAGGAACTACCCGGCCTCGAATCATTGATCCAGAACGCCGAGTCCATTCCGTCGGCTCGAGACGAAGGGGTGGAGATCCCCGAGATTCCCGACGGTCGCGCGCTGCGACCGACCGATAATGAACTTGGACAGCCGATGCCCGAGGTCGGCCCCGCTCCGGAGTTGTCGGTTGATGTCGTGCCCGTCGAGCAGTTGCCGGTCGAGGACATCGACCCGCAGGAGTTGCCGCCCGAGTTTCAGCTCGGCGGCACCAAGTGACACGTTCGGCCGAGCCGATCGTCGCACCCTGTTATGTGAATCGTCATGGAGGACACCCGCCGATGACCCAACGCAATCACGAAGCCGTCCGTCTCGAACTGGCCAACGCATCGCCGCGTTTGCGCTTGGCCAAGCTCATCGTTCAGGGCTTCAAGAGCTTCGCCGATCGCATCGAGTTCGAGTTCGATCAGCCGATCACCGGCGTCGTCGGGCCCAACGGTTGTGGTAAGTCCAACGTCGTCGACGCCGTCAAGTGGGTCCTCGGCGAGCAGTCCGCCAAGAGCCTGCGTGGCGGGGCGATGATGGACGTGATTTTCAACGGCAGTGCCGACCGCAAGCCGGCCAGCTTCGCCGAAGTCACGCTCGTCTTCGACAACCCACTTAATGCGGACGATCCCGACGGCAAGCGTTTCCTCCATGTCGACACCGAGCAGACGTCGGTCACGCGCATTCTCTTCCGCGACGGTACCAGCAAGTACAAGATCAACGGCAAGAACGCCCGGCTCAAGGACACTCGTGATCTCTTCCTCGACACCGGCGTCGGCGTTGATGCGTACAGCGTGATCGAGCAGGGCCGCGTCGCGCAGATGCTCGACGCCAACCCCGCCGAGCGTCGGTTGATCTTCGAGGAAGCCGCCGGCATCTCGCGGTTCAAGCAGCGCAAGAAAGAAGCCACCCGCAAGCTCGAGAAGGTCGACGCCAACCTCCTGCGCCTTCACGACATTACTGAGGAAGTCGAGAAGCAGCTACGCAGCGTCAAGATGCAGGCCGGCAAAGCTCGCAACTACAAGGAACTCACCGCCCGGCTTGCCGAGCTTCGTCTGGCCCATGCGCTCAACGAGTACGCCGGCCACGTCGAGAAGCTCGAGGCGTTTGCAAAGAAGCGCGAGGAAGCGACTTTCCGTCGGGATGACTTGGCTGGTGGCCTGCGCACCGCCGAGCAACAGCGTGATGCGAAGCGCCAGGAAGCCGAGGAGCTTTCCGCCGCTCGGCAGAAGACCGAGCACGAAAAAGTCCAGCAACAGGCCAAGCTCGACCGTGCCCGCCAGGCGCAGCGGTTTGCCGAGAACCAACTTGCCGAACTCGATCGCCAGGCCCAGACGATCGCCGACGACCTCGCCGCCGCATCGACCAAGCGCGAGAAGAATGCGGCGGACTTGCAGACATCGGAGTTGGAACTGACCGAGGTCGGCCGCCTGCTCGCCGAACGTCGCGCCGAGATCGACGGCAAGTCCGACGCCCACCGCGCGGCACAGAATCGTCAGAACGAGCTCGACCGCCAGATCGCCGAGGACCGTGCCGCGATCAACTCGCTGACCGGCGACATCAACCGGGCCGAGAATCGCCTGAGCAACATCGAAGTCGAACGGCGTAACCACGAAGCCCAACGCGAGCGTTTGGAAGCACGCCGCGGCGTCGTCGAGGCCGAGCTTGCCGAAGCCGAAGCCGCCGCCGAAGCGATCCGCGTTGAGCTCGAAGCCGTCGAAGCCGAACATGCAGAGCAGCAGGCGCAAGCCGAGGCCGTCCGTGCCCAATCCGCCCAACTTGGCGAGCAGATCGGCGAACTCTCGGCCGAGATCGCACGTCACCGTGAACATCGCTCCGGCCTCGCCTCACGCCGCAAGGTGCTCGACGACCTCGAAGCGCACCACGAGGGCGTGTCCGAGGCGGTGCAGTCGGTCCTCGAACGGCGTGAATCGGACTTCCCGTTCATCCGTGGCCTCGTCGCCGACATTCTGCGTGTCGATGTCGAGCACGCGTTGCCGATCGAGGCGGCGTTGTTCGGCCGGGATCAATGGCTGATCGCCTCCGACGCTGCGGCTGCCGCGGAGCATGCCGAAGCCTTCGCCCAACTGCCCGGCCGCGTCAACGTGATTCGGCCCAACGGTTGGACGCCTCCGGCCGAGGTCGATTGGTCGGCCTTCCCGCAGCGCGTTCGATTGGCGTTGGATCTGGTACGTGTCGAGCCGGACGATCGCCGTATCGCCGAGCGACTTCTCGGGACGACCGCCGTGGTCAGGACCGTCGCCGAAGCGCTCGCGTTGCACGACAACGGCCCGAACGGCTGGCGGTATGTCACCGCGCAGGGCGAAGTGCTCGAAGCCGATGGCACACTCCGCGTCGGCCCGATGAACGCGTCGGCCGGCCTGATCTCGCGTCGCTCCGAGCTCGACGCGCTCGCCAACCAGATCGCCGACGCCGACCGCCACATCGACGAACTCGTCGGTCGGCTCGAGCGCGACAACGCCGAAGCCAAACAGCTCGAAGGCGAACTCGCCACGCTCCGGCAAGCGAGCTACGAAACCAACGGCCGCAAGGTCGAACTCACGAGCAAACGATCCCGGACGGGCGACCAGATCACCGCGCTGCAGAGCGAACAGCCGGTTTTGGCCGGCGAACTGGAAAAGATCACCGCGTCTGCGACACAACTCGACACCGACGAGCAAACCCAGTCGGCCTTACGGGACAAGCTCATCGCCGATCGTGACACACGGCTGGCCAACGTCGAAGGCCGTGGCACGGATCTCGCCGCGGCCGGCGCGGAAGTCGCCGAACTTGCCGAGATGCTCACCGCCGCGCGGGTCGCGTTGAGCCAGGTCCAGCAACGCCAGCTCGCCGCGCGTGAAGCGACCGAGCGGATGAAGGGCATCGATCGCGAGTTGGCCGCCCAGGTTGAACGGTTGCAGAAGTCGCAGTCGACGGCGGGCGAACGGCGCACGGCCGCCGAGGCTGAACTTGCCGAAGCGACCAAGCACCAGTCCGAAGCCGACGCGATCATCGGCGGCCTCGCCGCCCGTGTCACCGAACTCGGCGAACAACTCACCGCCGCCCGCGAAGCCGTCGAGACGCACGAGCACGGCGCGATGGACCTGCGTGAACGGCTCGCCGATGTCGATCAGCAGTTGCGCGACCTGGAGCTCAAGCAGAACGACCGCAACGTACGTCTCGAATCGCTCGTGCAGCGGACCGCCGAGGAAGCTGAAATCGATCTTCCGGTGGAGTATGAACGCCGCGAGGCTGACGAGGACGACGACACCGATTGGGCCGCGATCGCCGCGGAGATCAAGGATCTGCGCGGCCGGGTCGCGCGGTTGGGCAACGTCAATCTCGACGCGATCGAAGACCAAGAGAACCTCGAAGCTCGCGCCGCCGAGTTGGCCGAGCAGGTCGCCGATCTCGAAGAAGGCAAGGCCGCGCTCGTCGAACTCATCGCCGAACTCAACACCGAATCGGGCAAGCGATTCGAGCAGACGTTCGAGATCGTGCGCGAGGAGTTCCAGGGGATGTTCCGCAAGCTCTTCGGCGGTGGCAAGGCCGACCTGTTTCTCGAGACCGAGCTCGAAGACAAGAAGGCCGTCCGCCCCGACGGCGACCCGACGACCGGGCCGATCATGAAGCGCGTCGATCCCCTCGACGCCGGCATCGAGATTATTGCCCGTCCGCCCGGCAAGCAGCCCGCGTCCATCTCGCAGCTCTCGGGTGGCGAAAAGACCATGACGTGCATCGCGCTGCTCATGGCGATTTTCAAGAGCAAGCCGTCGCCGTTCTGCATCCTCGACGAGGTCGACGCCGCGCTCGACGAGGCGAACAACGTCCGCTTCAACGGCATCATCGAGGCGTTTCTCGACCGTTCGCAGTTCATCGTTATCACCCACAGCAAGCGCACGATGCAGATCGCCGACGTGCTCTATGGCGTGACGATGCAGCAGAAGGGCGTCAGCAAGAAGGTCGCTGTCAAGTTCGATCAGGTCGGCAACGAAGGTGAGATCGCCAAGGAAGCCGCGTTGGCGTAGCCGACTGCTCACATGCTGCTCACGTTCCACGGGTATGGTCAAGCCCATGCTAGTTACGCTGTTTTTGTCGTTGCTCGTCTCCATGCCGCCGGCCCCTGAGACAGTGGACCGGATCGCGTTCGGCTCGTGTGCCCGAGAAGACCGGCCGATGCCGATCTGGGATGCGGTGGCGGCGGCGGAGCCGGATCTCTTAATCATGCTCGGCGACAACGTCTACGCCGACACCGACGATCTCGACGAGTTCCGCGCGAAGTACGCACAACTGGAAAGCCATCCGGTCTTCGCGGAGCTACGCCGCAAGGTGCCGCTGCTCGCGACATGGGACGACCACGACTACGGCCGAAACGACGCGGGCAAGGAGTGGCACCTTCGGGCCGAGGCGCAACAGATCGCGCTCGACTGGCAGGGCGTCTCAGAGACCGACCCGCGGCGGGAACGCGAGGGGATCTATCACGCCGAGACTTTCGGTGAGCCCGGCCAGCGCTTGCAGGTGATCCTGCTCGACACCCGCTACTTCCGCGATCCGATCAAGACCGAGCGGATCAACGACCGTCGCCATTACGTTCCCGGCCCCGGCGAGATGCTCGGCGATGCCCAATGGGCTTGGCTCGAAGCGCGGCTTGCGGAGCCGGCGGACCTGCGAGTCGTGTGCAGCAGCATTCAGGTGCTCGCCGAGGAGCATCGCTTCGAGAAGTGGGCGAACTTTCCCGAGCAGCGCGAGCGGTTGATGAAGATGCTCACGGAAGCAGGAAATGTTGTCGTCATCAGCGGCGACCGTCACCACGGAGAGATCAGCACGGTGAGCGGTCTGCGCGACATCACCAGCAGTGCGCTCAACCAAAACCGTCGATCGCCGGTGAACGAACCGAATGTCCATCGCGTCGGCGAGCCGATCGGTGAGGCGAACTTTGGGCTTTTGGAAATCGACTGGCAAGCCGGCACGGTAACCGCGACGTTGCGCCGTGTGGATGGCGAGATCGCCGTGTCGGACACCTGGTCGATCAGTCGGCCAGCGCCAACCCGATGATCGCCCCGACGACGCAGCCGCCGGCGGCGAAGACGAGGGATCCGGTCGCGAGCGCCGTGAAAAAACCGGCCGCCAGCCCGAAAATGAACATGCACGGCACATAGTCCGCTTCGGTGTTAACCTCCTGCGTTTGTGACGGTTGCGTTCGGTTGTTCCAAAGGGCTGCGAACATTTTGCCACTCCTGGTACGCGCTGGACTCGCTGACATATAGACACCGAATCGGCCAACGCGTTGGAAGGGCGACAGCGAAACGCAGGAGTGTGCAACGTCCGATTTTACTCGCGACGGAGGGCTTCGATCGGGTTGAGCCGGGCGGCCTGGATGGCCGGGTACAGGCCCGCGAGCAACCCGGTGAGCCCGCTGACGCTGAAGCTGAGCACGACCGACCACAGTGTCACGGCGGTCGGTTGCGAGCCGTCGAAGAACCTTGCGACGATCCACGGCAGTGCCAGCGCCCCGCCCACGCCGACCGCGATGCCGAGCAGTCCGCCGATCGCGCTGATCATCACCGTTTCGATCAGAAACTGGAGCGTGATGTGCTTCTGCTTGGCACCGAGCGCCCGGCGGATGCCGATCTCCTTGGTGCGTTCGGTGACGCTGGCGAGCATGATGTTCATGATGCCGATGCCGCCGACGACCAGCGAGATGCCGGCGATCGAGCCCATGATGAAATTGAACTTGCGTTCTTCCTGCTCGGCCGCTCGGAGAAGCTGGATGGGTGCCTTGACTTGCAAATCGAGACGATCCGGTAGGCCGAGCGCGTGGGCGGTCATCGAACTGGTCGGTTCGACGTATTCGATGCCCTCGGTCTGTAGCCAGACCTCATGGCGGGCGACCTGCTCCATCTTCAACGCGCCTTGGTCACGCCAGTTGAGCTGCGGCCCGTAGGTCTGGTCGGCGAGCGAGAGCGGGAAGTAGATGTCGCGGTCGATCTCACGGTCGATGATGTTCGACGCCTCGGCACCGGCTCGCAGTCCCGTCGGCTCGAGCACGCCGACGACGGTCAGCACGAGCGTTCCCACGCCCGTCACGCCCACCTGCACCGTCTGATCGATCGGATCGGAGAATGGAAAGAGCTGTTTGGCCGCGTCGGCCCCGAGGACACAGACCCGCGCGTTCTCCTCGTACTGGCTCCAGTCGAACGCCGACCCGCGTTGCAGTTGCAGGCTGACGACGTCGAAGATGTCAGGCGTGGTGGCGATCGTGTTGACCCGCATCACCTGATCGTTCTTGAGCACGCCTTGCTTGACGTCGCGCAGCGGCACGATCGCCTTGATGTTCGGCATGGTTTCGAGCAAGTCGATATCGTCCTGCGTGATGCCATAGATCGGCACACGCTGGCTGCTGCCGGCGTCGGTGGACTCGGGCGGGCGGGTCGAGCGGACGAGGATGTTGGTCGCGCCGAGCTGCTCCATCTGCTCACGGGCGGCTTGCTTCGCTCCCTGTCCGATGGCGACCATGATGATGACCGCCATGACGCCGCAGATGATGCCAAGCGCCGTCAGGAGCGAACGGAGCTTGTGCAGGGCCAGATTTTTCAGGCCGACGCGGACGTTTTCGGTGACGAAGTTGAGCATGGAAACAATCGGCCCGGTGTGCGATGCTAGCGCCGTGGCCGAACCAACACTTTTTGAAAAGATCATTGCCGGCGACATTCCCGCCGACCTGATTCATGAGGACGAGCATTGCGTCGCGTTCGCCGACATCGCGCCGCAGGCACCGGTGCATTTGCTGGTGGTTCCGCGAAAGGTGATCCCGACGCTCAATGATCTGTCGCCCGAGGATGCTGGGCTTGTCGGGCACCTGTTCCTCGTCGCCAAGCAGTTGATGGCCGAGCGGGGCGAGGCGGATTTCCGCACCGTGTTCAACTGCGGCTCGGTAGCGGGGCAGACGGTGTTTCATCTCCATCTGCATGTACTCGCCGGCCGGCCGTTCGACTGGCCGCCGGGGTAACGCGATCTGCTTCACGGCGAACAGCAAACCCAGGCAGGTACAAAAAGAAGACACCGCCCGTGAGGGTCGGTGTCTTCCGGAGGGGAGAAAATGCGCCGTGGGTGGGGTGCGCAGTCCCCGATGTTTCGATTTGCCTATCTGCCTGCCGCCCGAGCCATTTTCTCTATCTTGCCTGTCTTATCTTAGCTTCGCAAATAGGCTCGTCAAAGTCTTATGCATCAAAACACATTTCAATCCGTCCAATCCTCACAAGCGGTCAACCCCGCCTGTCTCCGCCAGGCTGCGTGACTATCTCCCTGACACTACATACATCGACCCCCCCGGTTGTTTCAGGACAGTCCTTATTGCAATTTTTCGCGGGAAATTATCGACCCCGAACCCTGTCGCACGCTAGATCGGGTTCACCACTGTGTTTAGCGGCAGAGCGTGTGAAGCCCGTCCAAGGCGGCACGGAGGGTTTCGAGCGTCGGCTCCGGGTCGCAACGCCGTGGCGGGGCCGGGATGAAATCGCCGACGGCCAGCCGACAACGGTGGGGCGTGAGATACGCCTTGAGCATGTTCGTCTTGCGATGAATGTGGCTCCGCATCGGCCCATCCACCCAGACCGGAAGCATTGGCACGCCTGACCGTGCCGCCAGCACGACGGCACCCGGCTGCAGCGGTCGAAGTTCGCGCCGCTCCTGCAAGCGACCCTCAGGAAAAATGCCCACGACTCGGCCCGCTTTGAGCGCTCCCAGTGCGGCACGGATCGCGCTGCTGTCATTGATCTCCTTGTCGACGCGGATCGCTTCCACGCGTCTCAGGAACGGACGCAGCCACGCCACGTCGTAGTACTCCGCCGTCATCATCCACACGATCGGCCGGGGGACCGCGCTTTGCACCAGCGCGGGGTCGAGCCCGCTGATGTGGTTGGGCGTGACGAGGAACGGCCCGTCGGGTAGCCGAGGTGCCGGGCGAACCACTCGGCTGCGATGCCAGAACCGCGTGAAGAAGCGGTTGAGCCCCATCATCACGCGCACGTCCACCCGTGTATCGAACGGCCCGGACCAGTCGCGTGCCGGCTGGGTCATGCGGGCACCTCGTGGAATAAGTGGGCGGAGATGCCGTCACGGTCGAGCGTTTCGATGTCGACCGCGTTGTCGACGCTAAAAGGCCCGGCGGCCGTGCGGCGTAGCGCGGTGAGGTACCCGCCGACGTTGAGCACGGTACCCAGGTCCCGGGCGAGTGAACGAACGTAAAATCCGCGTCCGGTGTCCATTTCCAGCACGAGATCGGGCCAGTCGTACCGCACGAGTTCGAGCCGATCACAGCGAACGGTCTTCGGCTCGATCTCCACGGTTTCGCCTGAGCGGGCCGCGGCATAGGCGCGTCGACCGCCAACTTTCACGGCACTGAACTGCGGCGGTGTTTGCTCGAAGGTGCCGGTGAACCGAGTCAATACGCCATGAATGTCCTGCAAGGTCGGCGGCATCGCGTCGGGCCAGGGGGTCGGCTCGCCTTCGGCGTCGTCGGTCGGTGTCGTCGCGCCGAGGCGGACCGTCGTTCGGTAAGTCTTGGGCAGGCCCATCATCCGTTCGCATTGCTTGGTCGCCTTGCCGAGCAGGAGCACCAACACACCCGTCGCGGCGGGGTCGAGCGTGCCGGCGTGGCCGACCTTGTAGCGCTTGGCCGCACCGGCCGATCGTGCGATGCCCTTGACCCGTGCGACGATCCGCGCCGACGAAACGCCCAGCGGCTTGTCGATCACCAGCACACCCGCGTCGGGTACGTCGGCGGTTGCGGCGCTCCCATCGACCGGTCGTGTTGGTTGCGATGAATCGTCCGCCACGGTAAACACCATATGCGCCAACCGCGGTCTTCCACGACCTCATCCATGATTGCGACGACGACATTTGTAACCGACAGCGCCTGTGTCGGGGGAACACGTTGCCATGGCCTGGACGCAAGACAGCATTCTTCGAGCGCTGCGCAAACTCAAGGCTGCGGGCGTCGACCTCAGCTACAACCGGCTCGCCGAGTCGCACCAGTCGTTGGTCAGTGCGGCCGCGTATCACTTTGGCAGCTACCGCCGTGCGATCGAGGCGACGGGCACGCGTTACACGGAGATCGCCCGCCGGCCCAAGTGGACCAAGGCCAACGTCGTCGAACTCATCCGTGAGGCCCACGAGCGCGGCGAGGATTTGCACTGGTCGGCGGTGATCGAGCGGGGCGACGAACTCGGCAGGGCGGCGTTCGCGTCGTTGCAGCCGCGCCTGTTCGGTAAGTGGGACCGCGCTCTCGCCGCGGCCGGGCTCGACGCGGAAGTCGTGTCGCGCTACCGCCGTTGGGACAAGGCCACCATCATCGCCGAACTCAAGCAGGCCGAGACGAACGGTGCTCCGCTCAACAGCGGCTCGGTCCAGCGGGACGACCCCGGCCTCCACGCGGCGTCGGTCCGCTACTTCGGCAGCTTCCAGAGGGCACTCGAAAGTGCCGGCATCGATGGGACCAAGCACCGCCAGCGCCGCCGATGGACGCAGGACGAGGTGTTGGCGGAACTCAAGGCGTTGCATGACGGCGGCGCGCATCTGAGTGACTCGGTCGTTCGCAAGAGCAACGCCGCACTCTACGGCGCCGCCGTTCGCCTGTTCGGCACCTTCACCAAGGCCCGCGACAAGGCCCGCATTAAGCTCAAGCGTTGACGTTCAGCATCCGCAAGTGCGTGCCGAAGATTGGTACCTCGAACGGCTCACCGATTTGTTCGAAGCCGGCGCGGCGATAGACGTTGGCCGCCGCGATACGGGCGTTGCACCAGACCCGGCCGGGCGCGTCGGCGAGCAAGGTACGGACCAGCGTGCCACCGATGCCGCGTCCACGATGGACTGGGTCCGTTGCCATGCCGCGCAGCTGCCGGTCGGCCGGTTCGTCGTGCTCGGGAAAAGGCGCGACCAGCGCCGACACGCAGCCAACGACCGCGCCGTCGATGAGCGCCGCGTAATGCGTCGCCAGCTCATCGCCCGTGAAATACGTCGTCTCGATCGGCATGCCGGCACGCAGCACCTTGTGCCGCAGGGCGCGGATGCGTTCGACGTCGACGGTCTCGATTCGCATGGTCAAAACCCGGTGCGTTTGAACTGTCGTTCGAGGTCGGTGAGAGATAGGCGGAGTGTCGTCGGGCGACCGTGTGGGCAGTTGCTGGATCTGGAGACGAGGTCGCGGCGGGCCAGCAGGGCGGTGATCTCCTCCGGCGTCAGCGGGTCGCCGGCCTTCACCGCGGCCTTGCAACTCATCATGTCCAGCACTTCGTGCAGGACCGTTTCGTCGTCGGCCTTTTCCAACTCCGACTCGTCCCGTTGCAGTAACTGTTGGAGAAAGTCGACCGGGTCGAGCTTGTGCAGAAACGACGGGAAGGAACGCACCGCGACCGCGTCGGGGCCGAACGCCTCGGCGTCGATTCCGAGCCGGAGCAACATGGGCCGAAGCGTCTCGAGTACTTCCAGCTGCCGCCCGTCGGCATCGAACGTCAACGGCATCAGCAGATGCTGACTCTCGAGATTACCACGGCGGATCCGCTGGAGAAGGTCTTCGAAAATGATCCGCTCGTGCAACGCGTGCTGATCGATGATGACCATGCCGTCGTCGGTTTGCGTGACGAGATAACTGTTGTGCAACTGGATCGCGCCGCGGATCGGAAGTGCGGGGTCAACTTCTTCGCGCGATTCACCGTTGCTAGACCCGTCGCCCTGCGACGGCGGCACGGCAGGCGGCGCAGCCACTTCGGTCGTCTCAACCGGCTGGACATTCTCCAAACGCGTCTGTTGCTGTAAGTCTTGCTTGAAGAACGCGGCCAACGTTTCGCGGACATTTTCCCGTGGCGGCTCCGGCTCCTCGACTTTCGGCTTGAGCTTGGGGGCAAGGTTCGCTCCGAGCAAAGCCTGCTTCACGCTGCTCATCACCAAGGCATGGACGCGGTTGCTCTCGCGGAAGCGGACCTCCAACTTCTGCGGATGCACGTTGACATCCACGGCTCCCGGCGGCAAGTTGAGCATGAGCACGGCCGCCGGATGTCGTCCCGGTTCGCACAAGCCTCGAAATGCTTCGCGGAGCGCATGGATCATGTGCCGGTCCTTCACCGGTCGCCCGGCGACGAACAGATACTGGTACCGCATGTGCGGCGCGGCCAGTTCGGGCAGGCCGACGATACCGTGCAGGTGGTAGTCCTGATCACGCCGGTCGACGGCGAGGTGTTGATCGCGGAACTCTTTCGGCCAGCCCGCGAGTAGTCGGTCGACGCCGGGCGGCAAGTCGTGCGCGACCTTGCCGTCACGACTGTAGCGGAAGCCCACCGACGGGTTGGCCAGCGCGAGTTTGAGCACGGTCTCGGTGACGTACGAACTCTCGGTGCCGGTCGCCTTGAGGAACTTTCGGCGGGCCGGGACGTTGAAGAAAAGATCGCGAACCTCGACGGTGGTACCGACGTTGCCGGCGGCGGGGGTGGGGCCGGTCACTTCGCCGCCGGTGTTGTCCATCCCGAACGCCGCGTCGCCGTCGTTGGTGCGCGTCACGATCCGGCACCGGCTCACGCTGCCGATGCTCGCCAGCGCTTCGCCCCGGAAGCCCATCGTGCGGATGCTCAGCAGGTCGGCGTCGTCGGTGAGCTTGCTCGTCGCGTGCGGTGCGAAGGCGAGTGGCAACTGATCCGGCGCGATCCCGCGTCCGTCATCGACGATGCGGATGAGCTTTCGGCCGCCTTCCTCGATGTCGATCGTGATCTGCGTGGCACCGGCGTCGATGGCGTTTTCGATGAGTTCTTTCACGACCGACGCCGGCCGTTCGACCACCTCGCCGGCGGCGATGCGGTTAATCAGGGCTTGGGGAAGTTGTCGGATGACCGGCCGACCGTCCATGCGATGAGTCTAGCGCGAGTCCCGTGCATCGCCGACGAGCAGCTTCTTGGTCTGGTCGCCGATCTCGGCGAACGCAGCCGGCACAGGCTCGAAGTTGGATACGGTGCCTTGGATGCGGAAGCTCTGGAGATTCGCCGCGCTTTGGATCGCGGTGAGGAGTTGGTCGGCGTTGTTGACGAAAGGCAGGTCGATGTCGCCCAGCGGTGAGGCCAACGCGACGATGTAACCGTCGATGGGCGGGTCGTCGGTGAAGAGCACGTTGTCGATGCTCAGTGCGCCGCGAACCTGGATCGGAGTGACGCGGATGTTGATGTCCTTGGCCCGGATGTTGCCGCGGAAGAAGTCAAAGCCAATGGTGCCCTCACCGTTGCCGCGCGAGTCGTCTCTGGCATCGAAACCGATGGTTCGGGCTTTGGGCCCGTAGATGCCGAGTTCGGTGAGGTTGAGCCGCCCGCTACCGCCGAAGACGTCGATGGCACTGGCCATGCTGGCGTCATCGACCGGGGTGCCGGCCAGTTCGGCCGCGCGGCGTCGGTTGACCTCGTCGACCGCGCGGGTGATGTCGAGCAGGTCGCCGCCGAAGTTCATCTTGCCGTTCACGAGCCCGGCGGCGCCGATGCCGTCGGGGTTCACGAGGCCGACGAGTTGCTTGAGATCCAGCGGTGCGGCCGCGTCTGGCGTCTGGCTGTCGCTGCCGATATCGATGGTGACCAGCGACTGCAACACGAGTTGCTCCGAGCCGTCGCTGTCGGTGACCATCTTGCGCGTGACTCGGGCGAAGGTATCGACCGTTCCCTCGGCGAATCGGGCGATGGCGTAGCGGGTGACGAACTTGTTGAACTGAAACGCGGACCGGCCGGCTTCGTCGGTGAAGGCGAGGTCCGCGAATGCCCGCACGTCAAGCCCGCCGATGGACATGCCCATGAACTGGCCGTCTTCGACGTCGACGTCGATGTCGAGTTGCAGCGGTGCGAGTGGGCGCTTCACGTCGGCGGGCCGAAGGTTGACGTCGATGTCCCAGATGCCCGACACTTGATCGAGCGCCGTTTCGCCGGCGAAGTCCGTCAACAGCGGGCTCAGATCAAGGTCGTCGCCGATGAGCCGGAACGTTGACGCGGCCGGCTCGTCGAAAGGAAATCTGGCTTCGCCGGTCAACTCACCGGCGGTCGCCATGGCGATACGCAGGTCGTTGATGTTGAACGCCCGGTCGCGCGCCTCGGCGGCAACGGAGATCTCGACCATGTCCGTGACCTGTGCGATCGTGACGTCGGCGTCGAGGTTGATCATGCCGTCCACCGACGGCAAGAGCTTGTCGGGCTCGAAGGTGATGACCAACTCGTTCGCATCGAAGTCGTTGACGACGACATCCAACGCATCGCTCAGGGCGGGCAGGTCGATGTAGTAGTCATCGACATCGACATTGGCGGTGATGCGTTGTAGGTCGTTGAGGGAGACGAACGCATTGGCGATGACGTTGCCGCGCCTGGGTTGGCCGCCGAGTTCACGGGTGCTGGTGACGGTGATGTTGGTGGCGGAGAGGTCGAAGCCACGCAACCGAATGTCGCCGGTGATCGACTCGCCGACGACCAAGGGGCCGGCGATGATCTTCGGATCCGTGCCTTCGGGAAGCACCGCAAAACTACCGTCGACGCGGAGGGCATCGGCGGTGAGTGTTTCAGCGGCGAGCGCCAAGTCGGCATTGGCGAGTCGGCCAGACAGCGGCGGCAGGTTGGCGATGCGACCGACCTGGGCAAGTTCAATGTCACGAACGGCAAGCGTGCCGCGGATCGGTTCGGTCGCATCGAGGGGTGCCATGACGTCCAACGCCGCGGTTCCGCCCAGGCCCCGCACGTTCTGCGTTTGAACGACGATGCGTTTGGCGTTGAGCGATCCGGTGATGTCGCCGCCGATGTCGTCGATCGCCTGGCTGGCGACGGCGAGGTTCATCGCGTCGAGCTTGCCGTCGAACTCGATGAACCAGCGTTCGGGATCAGGGTCGCCCGCGAGATTGAAGTTGCCACGAATGTTGCCGTCGACGATGGTGCTGCTGGCCCCGACCTCGCCGTTGTCCGAGACCGTCAACGCGAGTTGCAAAGGCAACACTGACGCGAGGTTTTCGGCAAGGTCGCCGGTGGCTGTGTCGGTGAGTTCCGCATCGGCGGCACCGCCGGGAGTGAACTTGCCCGAGCCGGAAACGACCAACCCGCCGCCGGTGCCGTAGAGCTGATCGATGATCACGGTCAGGCCATTGCTCTGGTCCCTTGGCAACTCCCCCCACACGTTGACCAATCCGGCGAGCGTGACCTGATTGTTCGACTCCGGCAGACGTGGCAAGGTCAGCGCCAAGTCCGCGATCTCGCCGTAGAACCACCAAATGCGTTCGTCCGCCGAAAGTGTCAAGCCGCCCTCGGCCCGGAGCAAATCGACGTCGTCGGTTCGTACCTCTTTCAGAAGCACTTGCGTGAGTTCGTCCAAGAACGCCGTCGATGCATTGGCGACAAGGATCGGCAGGTCGATCCGTTGCCCGCCGCGGACAACGTGGGCTTCATCAACGCTTGCCCTCCAATCGAGTT
The DNA here is from genome assembly GCA_039182125.1 of Planctomycetota bacterium. Lineage (NCBI taxonomy): Bacteria > Pseudomonadati > Planctomycetota > Planctomycetota bacterium. The sequence goes on along the minus strand of JBCDCH010000036.1, from coordinate 19,947 downwards.
CACGAAAACTTTCACCGGACCCGTTGACGTCGACTCGCGCGGCGAAAGGGCCGGCCACGGAGTTGCCGCCGAAATCCCCGGTCAGCTCGATCGACAGTCCGTCGGTGTTCGATCGGCGCACGTCGAGGTTGGCGTTGCCGCTGACGGTGTTGCCGGCGTAGGTCAGTTCGGTGAGCTTGAGGTCGGCGTTGCCGACGAGGTTGGCGACGTCGATCGCGGCTTCACGGATGGCGGCGGTGCCGCCGAGCAGTTCGGCCCGACCGTCCGTCAGCCGGGCGGTCTTGCCGTCGAAGTTGAGTGTGCCGGACGTGATGATGACTGTGCCGACCTGGGGCACGTTGTCGATGACGATCTCGACGACGTCGGCCTGGAACAGCGGGCCGCCGCGGGAGCCTGCCTTGGCCAGTACGTCCCCGCGGATGGTCACGCCGTTCTGGATGTCGATAGCAATCTTCTCGAGGCGAAGCTGGCCGTCGATGCCGTCGGCGAGGTTGCCGACCCAGTTGAGTTGAACACCCGTTCCGGGCAGCGGGATGATCGGGTCGATGAGTGCCGCCGCGTTGGGCAGTTCGACGTAAACGACGTGATCGAACCGGCCGGCCGGCACGAGTTCCCCGGTGATCGAACGCGGCAGCGGCGCCCCGTCCATCCCCGTTGTTTCTGGCAGCGACACCTTGAACGTCCAGTGCAACGGTTTGTCGCTTTCGGCGAAGACGGAAATCGGCGCGATCGTTTGCCGCCGGCCTTTGTTGTCCATCGCTCGAAGCGTGATGTCGCGGAGATCGACCTTGGGCAACGGCAGGGACAATGGCAAGGCCAAGCCTTGTGATTCGGGTTGCGCCGTTGGTTTGGCAAGGGTGCGCTGGACCTGCTCGGCGATGCGCTGGAGGTTCCAGGTGCCGTCGTCATACTGGCGGGCATCGACGGTGATGCCCTCGATGTCGACGAGATTGACGTTGGGCTTGCCTGCCAGGAACTGGACGGCAACCAGCGGCAGCGGGGGGAGCTTGGCGCTGATTTCTTCGACCCGCGCGAACGGTTCGGGAGTGATGTCGGCCGGACGCGGCGCGCCGGCCTGGACCGGGACGGCGGTCTCGGGAAGCGTGAGTTCGACCTCTCGAACTTTGACGTCGCCGAGCAGTGAGATCTCCACCGCGCCGACCGACGTGTCCAAGCCTGTCTGCGCCCGGATCGTGCTCACGGCAATGTCACGGGGCAGCCCCGACCAAAGCACAAGCTGGACCGCCACCAGCAACACGCTGACGATCACCAGCAACAGCACCATCACGACAGCGAGACGACGGAGGTACCGTTTCCACCACCGGTCGATCCGCTTGCGGGAGGCTCTGGGCTTGGCCGTCTTTGCAGGCTTGTTCTTCGCCATGACGCGCTCCGTACTACTGGTCGGCGGGCGGGATGTTGCCGACGGTTTGCGGGCCGACTCCGAAGATCCAGAAATCCTCGCGGCTGGTCTTGCCGACCACCACCGGGGTGCTGCTCACGAGTTCACCGCCCTCACGCCAATAGGTTACGATCGCCAAGGCAGAGAAGCCTTTCTGGCGCAAGTTCCGCAGGAAGGCGATCTCCGGAATTACCACCGCTTCACCGTCTCCGGCCAGTTCATCACTCGCGGCGGTGATTGCCGGCAGGCCGAAGAGATACTCAAGGCGGTCGATGCCCAGCGACTGGACGCGAACCTCGGCGATGATCTCGGCATCTTCGCGGCGATTGACCAGCCTTGCCCCGCTGTTGAGCAACCGGGCACGAACCTCACCCATGAGGTACGCCTGTTCCTGGCTCGGTTGAAACGTGCCGTAGACGTACTCCGCCGAGACGAAAATCTGTCGGTCACGCAGTTCCGCGAAGCTGAGCTGTTCGACCGCGAGTTCCGTGGCTTTGTTCAGCAAAAACAGCTCGGTCGCGGTCCGCGGGGGATCGGTGGTTCGGATGGTCGAACAACCCGCGAGAAAGACGAGCAGCAAGAGAACGGTCGACGGGTTCATGGAGGTGGCAATGCGAAGCGTAAAGAACAAATGGGATAGGCAACGCTAACCGATCGGAGAGAGTTTCGGTAATGGGGCGATTGTTCGGCACGTCCGCGCGGAGCATGATCTTGGCATGAACCCGTCGTTGGAACCCCTTTGGCCGGACGTGGAAACGAGTGACCCGAGGTCGGCGGTGACCCTGCGCTGGATGCCCGTCGCCGAACATCGGTCGGCGTGTCTTGTACTGCCGGGCGGTGGTTACGGTTCGCACGCCGATCACGAAGCGGAGACCATCGGCGATTGGCTCAAGGAACTCGGCATCTCCGCCGCCGTCCTTCGTTACCGTATCGCGCCCAACCGACACCCTGCCCCGTTGATCGATGCCGCCGAAGCGATGCGACAAGTTCGCCGACGCGTCGGCCAAGTTCCCGTCGGCGTCATCGGCTTCAGTGCCGGCGGGCATCTCGCCAGTACCTTGGCGACGCATCACAACGAAACGTATGTCGGTACGACGGCCCGGCCCGACTACCTCGTGCTGTGCTATCCCGTGATCGATCTGCTTACCGCCGCGGCACACTTGGGCAGCAGGCAGAACTTGCTCGCCGACTTACAAACAACTGAATTGCTCACGCACCTCAGTAGCGAGCAACATGTGACCGCCCAAACGCCGCCGACATTTCTCTGGCACACGGCCGAGGATGCGGTCGTCGCCCCAGTTCACAACACGATGTTCGCCGCGGCCTTGGCCGAGAAGGGGGTGCCGTTCGAACTGCACGTCTATGAGCGGGGCCGGCACGGGTTGGGGCTATGTCTCGACCCCGATGACCCGCCTGAAGTCGCGGATTGGGCGAATCGCTGCGGGGTTTGGCTCAGACGTCACGGCTGGGGCCGATAACCCGTACCGACGGCCGCAATCCTGACAAAAATCTCGGAACGTATGGAGGGAACTCGAAAAAACATGTCGCCGTGTGTTGCATCTCACATACCGACTCCGTTAATGTGGCATGTAGCCGGATAGGGCGTTGTCCCTCGGCCTGTCGTCACCTGGGTCTGTTTAGGCCGGTGACGGCTATAAAGCGGGAGCAGGGCGAGGTGTCGGTCGTGTTTAGGGAGACACGACCGGATGACCGCTCCCGCGAACACGGCAGGTGGGTTCGGGTCGTCGCGACCGAAGCGACGATGCGATCGCCACACGGAAATCAACCGATGGCCGGTGGGGGCCGTCTTTTCCGAGTCATGCTGTTTCATTCGGGTGTGTCCCTCACCCCGTTCATTCGCGAAGAAATGGACAATCCCATGATCGAAGGCACCGTCAAATGGTTCGACGTCAAGAAGGGATTCGGGTTCCTCGAAGGCCCCGACGGACAGGACGTCTTTATCCACTTCTCAAGCATCATCGGTGACGGCTTTCGCACGCTTAAGGATGGCGAGCGCGTCCGCTACGAACTCCACTCCGGCGAGAAAGGCGACTTCGCCAAGAACGTCGAGCGCTTCACCAAGGCCGACAACGAAGTACCCAAGAGCCACGGCAACGGCACGGGCCGCATCACCGACCACGACAACGATCCCGGTTCGCATGTGTCCGACGCGGCCGAAGGCCAACTGGCTTCGCACGCCGGAAACGGTGTCGACCACGGCGATCGCTTCTGATACGTCGGCCGGACCTACCGTCGCCGTGCATGTCGGTCCTTCGACCAAGTTGTCCACCCGCGACCGTCGCGCTACTTGCTGAAGTCAACGTCTTGTCGTACGACCAGGGCTATTGGGCCGGGTTGGTCGTCGGGACGTTGTTGGGTGCGATCCTTGTCGGCGGATTGGCCGCGACGATCGGCTATTGGGGCTATCGGCGTTTCGTGTTGCTCGAACGCCGAACCCGGGAGGCCGAGCGGCTCGCCGAGCTCGGCCAACTCACCGGCGGACTCGCTCACGAGATCAAGAACCCGCTCTCGACCATCGGCCTCAACCTGCAGCTGCTCGACGAGGAACTCGATGAGATTCCGCACGTCCCGCAACGCTCCCACAAACGCCTGAACACCGTTCACAGCGAGGCCATCCGACTGCGCGAGATCCTCGACGATTTCCTGCGCTACGCCGGCAGGGTGGAGGTCGAAACCGCACCGCACGATCTCGGCCAACTCATCGAAGACGTCGCCGACTTCTTCGCCCCGCAAGCAGCTTCGCAGAACGTGGTTCTTAACGTCAACCGCCCGGACATCGCACTCACGGCGCAGATCGACGAGAAGCAGATCAAGCAGGCGGTGCTGAACCTCGCGCTCAATGCCGTGCAGCACATGCCCGATGGCGGTCGGCTCGAACTGGCCGCCCGCGCGATCGGCAAGTGGTACGAGCTGCGCGTCACCGACACCGGCCCCGGCATCGCCGCCGAGGATCAGCCGAAAATCTTCGGCGCTTACTACAGCAAACGCAAGGGCGGCACAGGCCTCGGTCTCGCGATGGTCCGCCGCATCGCAGACGCCCACAACGGCGAAGTTGCCCTCGATTCGCAAGTCGGTCGGGGGAGCACATTCACGATCCGTCTGCCAGTCTGACAGCCCGCCCGGCGTGTATCATTGGCACGATGGCAGATGCCAAGAAAGCCGAGCACCAGGCCCGGGTGCTCATCGTCGACGACGAGACCGACCATGCCGACGTCATGTGCGAGGCGTTGATCCGCATGGGGCACAAGTGCGACGTGACCTACAACCTCACCGAAGCCGAGGAGCGGCTCGGGCAGAAGAAGTTCGACGTCATCGTCACCGACATGCGGATGGACGGCCCGCACGATGGGCTGGAGCTGATCAAACGCAGCCGCGACCTGACCCCGCCGCCGCCGGTGATCTTGGTCACCGCCGTGAACGACGTCCCGACCAGCAAGGCCGCGCTGCAAGAAGGGGCGTACGACTACATCACCAAGCCGCTCGACCTCGACGAGTTCCGCGCCCAGGTCAACCGCGCCGCCGAGTCCAGCGCATTGCGTCAGCAGAACGAAGTCCTCGAAGCCGAGCTCATGGATCGCGGCGGCTTCGAGGGGATAATCGGCAAGTCGCCCGGCATCCAGAACGTCATCAAGACCGCCAAGCAGATCGCACCCTCCGACATCCCCGTGCTCATCACCGGCGAGTCCGGCACCGGCAAGGAACTCATCGCCCGCGCCATCCACGACCACTCACAACGTCGACGCAAACGCTTGGTCGCGCTCAACTGCGCCGGCCTCGCCGAGACGATTTTGGAGGACGAGCTCTTCGGCCACGTGAAGGGCGCATACACCGGTGCCCAGGGCGACCGCGCGGGCCGGTTTGAACACGCCGACAAAGGCACGCTCTTCCTCGACGAGGTCGGCGACATGCCCCAGTCCATGCAGGCCAAGCTCCTGCGCGTTTTGGAGAACGGCGAGGTCGTCCGCCTCGGCTCCAACGAGCCGAAGGAGGTCGACGTCCGCCTCGTGAGCGCGACCAACCGCAACCTCCAACAGATGGTCGACGACGGCAGCTTCCGTCAGGACCTGTACTTCCGCATCAAGGGCGTGACCGTGCATCTGCCGCCATTGCGCGAACGGCGTGAGGACATCCCGCTGCTCACGCACTTCTTCCTCAAGCAGTCGGCCGAGAAATACGGCAAGGACATCGCCGGTGTCACCGCCGAGGCCCAGCAGAAACTCATGGGCTTCAGTTGGCCCGGCAACGTCCGCCAACTCAAAACCGCCATCGAGGAGATGGTCGTCCTCGCCACCGACAGCGAACTCGGCATCGAGCAGATTCCCGAAGAGATCAAGGGCGCCAACGGCACGGTCGCCGACGCCGGCATGTCCGGCCTCGTTGGCATCTCCGTCCAGCAAGCCGAGAAGGAACTCATCCGCAACACCCTCGAAATGACCGACGGCAACCGCGAAAAAGCCGCCAAAATGCTCGGCATCGGCGAACGCACGCTCTACCGGAAGATCAAGGAGTACGAGCTTAAGTAGGGATGGTTTCGTTTAGCGGGAGCGACGAAGTTGCCCGTGGACGGTGGCGGACTTGGGCAGCTTCGCTGCGTCCGCTAAACATGGTTTTATGCCGAGTGTTCGCGTCATCCTTTGGTCGATCGTGGTCTTGCTCATCTTGGCCGCGGGGGTGCTGTACCTCGTCATCCGTCCGATCGCCGAGACGCCGACCGACGTTGCGTGGTTCTCGGACACCGCCGACGTTGAGCCATTGCCGACACCGGGGCCGCTGGACTGGCTGGCGAATTATGAGGAAGCCGGACAGAACTTCGCCGAGTACGTCGCGAGTGACCCGCCGGTGCCCACGGACGATCGGCGGATGATCTACCTGTTGCCGATCGGCGACGACATCGGGCCGCTGAATCAGATCGCCGACGGGCTTGCCGACTTCACGGGGTTGCCGGTCGCAGTGCTCGAGCCTTGGTTGCCGGCCCCGAGCGAGATCGAGAGCCGGGAGAACGCTGGCCAGACGCAATGGCTCACCCACGACATTCTTGCCGAACTCAAGCGCCGGCTCCCCGACGATGCATTCTGCATCCTCGGGCTCACCGTGACCGACCTGTGGACTGGGCCGGGCAGCAACTTCGTTTTCGGCCAGGCATCGCTCCGCAACCGCGTGGGCGTGCAGAGCTTCGCCCGCTATGGCGAACCGGGCAGCCCCGACTTCCGCAAGCGAAGCTTCAAAGTTATCGCCCACGAGACCGCCCACATGTTCGGCATCCGACACTGCATCGCGCACCACTGCCTGATGAACGGCTCGAACAGCCGCCCCGAGATGGACGCCAAGCCGATGACGCTCTGCCCGGTCTGCCTGCACAAACTGCACCATGCCGTCGGCTTCGACGTGGTGCGGCGTTACGAAGACGTCGCCGATCATCTGCGGGGGATCGGCGACGAAGAATCGGCGGGTTGGATCGAGCGGCGCGTCAGTCGTCTGCAACCTTGAGCCAGCCCTCGACTCGCTTCGCGGTTGGCGTGTCGGGGAATTCGGTGACGAGTTTGCGGGCGAAGGCACGGACGTCGTCGGCCTGCTGTGGCGTGGCTTGGCGCAGGCCGTTGGTCAGCATGGCGTACCGCTCCCGCGCGGCCATCTCTTTCTGGACGTCGGGATGTTTCTGCAACGGCCGGGCGGCTTTGCGGGCGGCGGTGACGCGGTCGGGGAAGACGCTGAACTCCTCGACGACCGTCTCGTACTTGAGCATCGCGGCCAGGGCGTCGCCGGCATCGTTGGCTTCGGCCGCTTCGGCGAGCAACACGTCCGCCTGCTCCTCGGCGGTGACGAACAGCCGCTCGGTGGCTTCCCGCACCGCATCGTCCGGCGATCGCAGTCCCGGCTCGGCCGTCCGCAGCGCCCGGCCCCACTTGCCGATCTCGATGTCCCGCAACACCGGCACGAAAATCTCCGGCACGTCGCTGAAGTCGAACATCGTCGCAACGTCCTCGGCCAACTCGCCGACGTGATCCGTCGCGTGGTTCGGCATGAAGCCGCAGTTGCGGATCGAGCCGTCGGGACGCACGACCATGAACTTCCGGTTGCCGTCGTGCGGGATGTCCAGGCCGTACGCGGCGGTGAGCAGGCCGGCGTTGTCGACGAAGACCGGCACGCCCATCCCGTTGGTCTTGGCGTATTGCGCGGCCGATGTTTCGCTGTCGTTGACCGCGACTGCGAACACGTACACCGGCTCGTCTTCGAACGCCTCCTGCAGCTTCGCGTACTCCTCAGTCGAGGCGGCGCACTTGCTGCACCCGTCGTCGTAGAACACGAGCACGAGGACCTTGCCGTCGAAGTCGTCGATCGAGTAATCCCCACCGTCGCTCCAGACGCCCGGCGGGAACTCCGGCGCGGCTAGGGCGACCAGCGGAAAGGCGGCAACGAAAGCGGCGGCAATCGCGCGGAAAAGTCCCATACCAGCACGGTAACAGATCTGCCGTGTAGCGGTGTAACGAAGTCGCCCGAGTCCGGCGTGAGCCTCGGACCCGGGCGACTTCGTCGCGGCCGCAAAATGTGCGTTACTTCAGAGCGAAGCGCGGGCGAATCCACACGTCTGGCACGGGGCTGGGCAGGTCGATCTTGAAGTTCAGCCCGAGCTCGCGGCTGTTCATCTTCACGCCGGCCGAGAGGGTCAGGCGTGGGATCAGCGGCGGGTCGAGGGTGATGCTGCCCGAGCCGGAGACGGCCATCGTGAGCCCGCTGCCGCCGTAGCCGAAGGTGGCGCTGGCGTTGAGGTAGCCGTAGGCACCGACGCGGTCACCGGCGATGGTCACCGACAGGTCGTAGTTGCCCGACAGGCTAGCGGAGAACTTGAACTGCGAGCTGCTGGCGTACATGCGGAAGTTCGCACGGGCGTCGAGGATGCCGAGGTTCACGTTCGCGTTGGCCCGCAGGTCGAAGCTGTTGGGCGTGATCTCGCCGGTGAGGTTCGCCCGGCCCAGCGGGGTGTTGGTGCGGACGTCGGCGAAGATGCCGTTGTTGTCGAGCCGCAGCGTGCCCGTCATCGGGAACACGCCCATCCGCCAGCTGCCGTTGAGCGTCGCGTCGAAGTCGCCGCTGTGGAAGTTGGCATAGCCGTCGAACTTCACCTGCGGACTCGGGGCGAGGTAGCGACCCACGACCGGGACGTCGGCGAAGGGGTTGATCGTCCCGCCCTTGATGGCGAGCTCGCCGGTGTCACCTCGGACGCCGGCCGACATCTCGCCGACCTTCATCTTGAAGCCGAAGCCTTTCTTCTCGTACCCGACCCACGCCTCGCCGTTGGCGAAGATGCCGATGTCCTGGATGGCCCGCTCGAATCGGCTTTCGCTCGAATCACCCTTGCCGCCGGTGGTGATCAGCGTGTCGAGCGCGAGCTTGGAGTTGTCGAGGTTGCGGCCGTCGTCGTTGGCGTCGAAGTCGTAGAACACCTCGCCGCGTAGCTCCAACGGCACTTTCGGCGTGATCTGGCTGATGTCGACGCCGCCCTTGAACCAGGCGTGGGCGTAGACGTCCTTGTCGATGTCGCCGCGGAGGTCGACGTCGGTGGAGACGGGGATCTTGCCGTCGAAGCTGACGCCGATACCGACGTCGCCGACGACCGGAATGCCCTCGCCGCCGATGAAGAACGCGTCGGCCGGGTCGACGACGATGTTCAGGCCGTAGCTGTTGGGCGCGGAAGCTTCGAAGTTGCCGAACTTCACGTTCATGCCCGTGCGGTGCGAGTAGAACAGGTACGGCTGGGCCGGGTTGAGCGGCATGTCGAACGACTGCAGCAGCGGGTCGCTGCCCATCTTGATGCCCCATTGCGTTTGCGGCCCGTTGATGCCGAACATCTCCAGGCCGAAGCCACGCTGGAATCCGCCGCCGAGACGTTCGAGCGCGAGGTCGCCGACCCACTCGATCTTGTCGAGCTCGCCGTACCAGTTGCTCCACACATGCGGCTTGGTCGTGACCTTGAACGGACGCACGTCGTCGAGCAGCTCGCTGTCGGGCGAGATCGGGATGTCGCCGAGCCCGGTGCGGAGCAGGACCTCGCCGGTGGCGGTGTACTCCGCGTACTTGTTGACGCCGTCGCCGCGGAGGGTGCGGGTCCAGTTGCCGACCATGTCGAAGCCCTCGCCCGTCGGCCCGCTGAACGTCAACGTTTCCCCCCGGAGCGTGACGATCGGCTGTTGGGACGAGTGCTTGAGGTACGACTCGGCCATGTCGAGGAAGTTCAGGCCGATCGTGCGAAGCGAGATTTCGTAGTTCTGATCGCGGTCGGTTTCGAGGCCCGAGGCGATGCGGACGTAGTAGGTGCCTGACTTCTTCACCCGCATCGCGAACGCCGGGTCCTCGCTGGTTTCGCCGCTGAGCGGGTCCACGGCCGTGTCGTACTTGATCATCCGGTTGCCGCGGCGATCGAGCAGTTCCATCGAGAAGTCGTTCTGCTCCGGCGGCGGGGCACCGATGTACCCGAGGCTCACGCCTTGGTTGGTCGAGTTCAGGTCGGCGGTAAAGATCTGGCCCTTCTTGAGCTGGACGCGGAAGACGTCGACGTCGCTGCCGCCCTTGTCGATGGTGCCGTCGACCATCGTCTTCATCATGGGCGAGAGTTCGGCCCGCATGGCCGAGACCTTCTCGTGGTAGAAGTCGCCATTGGTCGCCTGTGATTCGGACAGGGTGGCGTAAACGATGTCGGGACCGACCGCGAGGAGCTTGCGGGGTTCCATCGTTTCCATCTGGCAGCGTGCGTCGGGGCGGGTGTCGAGCCGGGCGTCGAGCATGGTGGGTCTCCGGGGTGTGGCAGAATCGCCTTCATCCCATGTCGCGGAGACAACTCGCCGCACCGGTCACAAATTGCCGGAATTTTCGACCGGTTGGTTGAACTCCTCCAAATGGCCTCGCATGTTGTCTGCGGAGTTCTTCAGATCCCCCAGCGCCGGGTCGCCAGGCAGGGCGTCGCCGATCTCCGCGATGACCCGGTCGGCCAGCCGGACCGCCTCGACCGGCGATTCGTTGATCACGAGCATGAAGTAGTGGATCAAGGCGGCAAAGGCCCGCATCGGATGCTTCTCGCCGAAGATCTCCTTGACGTCGCGGTGGGTTTCCACGGCGATCGCGAGGTAGCGCGGCCGGTGACCCTCGTGGAGTCGGCCTTGTTCATGGGCTGAGACGTACTGTTGAAGAAGCCGGAAACGGCGGTCGAATGTTGATGCCGGCGGCAGGTCGACTTCGGCGTCGATCAGCTCAAACCGGTCGGCGATCGCGGTGAAGTAGTAGTCGAAATCCTGAGCCCGAAGCGCGTTCTGTTCGTGAACTCGCATGATCCCGACGCGGGCGGCCTGGAGGATCGGCAGGTCGCTGACGAGGTCGACCGAACGCCGGGATAGGGCGAGGCCTTCGGCACGCTGCTCGTCCGTCTCGGCCATGTAAATCCGCAAAGCCGCGAGCGTCTGCCAGGCGATGCCGAGACGTTCACGTTTTGCGTAGTCCCCGTCCGCGAACCCGGCGGCTTCAAGCCCCTCGGCGAACCGCTCGGCATGCGGCAAGCCTTCGGCGTAGGCCTTGCGCGTCAGCGCCGAAACGGCCAAGCCTTCGAGCGAAAAGCCGATGACCGGATGCTCCTCGGCAAGCCCGCGCTGCTCGGCGAGTTCGAGGACTTCGTGGAAAATCTTGTCGGCCTTTTCCAAATCACCTTTCTGCCGAACGACGTTGGCGACGAGCGTCATCGACCGCAGCGTGCGCGGATCGTCGGGACCGTACATGTCGCGGCGGATCGTGAACGCTTGCTCCGCGAGCGTCTCGGCTTCCTCGGGAGCTTGTAGCTCCAGATGGATCATCGCGATCATGTCGGCAAGCTCAGCACGCACTGACGGACGATCGAGTAAGTCCGACCGCAATCCTCTGGCCGCGGCCCGCAGCATTTTCAGGATGACCTCTCGATCGTCGGGCGAGTACTCCGGGCGGGCGCCGAACATCACGCGTTGGAAAAACTGCGAGACCGCCTCGGCCTCGGCGGCTTTGTTTTCGGCGTCGAGTTCCGCGGCGACGGCGATCGCACGTTGCTCCTCTGCCTGTTGACGTTGCCGTTCGGCCTCGTCGCGCTGGTCCAGCGCGACCGTCTCGGCCCGTGTCGCACGGACCGCCTGCACCGACGTCGCAATCGCGCCGCCGATGAGCAGGAACACTGCGGCAGCCGCCGCGATGAAGGTCGGCTTGTTCCGTGCCGCGTGACGCCGCAGCCGATACACCCACGATGGCGGGGCGGCTTCGACGGGCAGGCGGTCGAGGTAGCGCCGCACATCGTCGCCGAGTTCGTTGGCCGTCGCGTACCGCTCGCCCGGCTCCTTCGCCAACGCCTGCCCGCATATCCAGTCCAACTCGCGCGGCAGTTTCACCAATGACGAAGGCGTCGGTGGATCAAGGTCCCGAGCCGCGATCAGCACGGCACGCTTGCTCTTTTCCTTCGCCGCCGCGACGTGGGGGTTCAAGCCGGTCGTTAGTTCGTAGAGCAACACGCCCAGCGCATACACATCCGACCGCACATCGAGCACCGTCTCGCCGGCCGCCTGCTCGGGCGACATGTACTGCGGCGTGCCAATGAGCTGCGTCTGCTCGGTCCGTGGCGTGTCGGTATCGAACCGCTCGTCGTCAGGCCGCAGGAGCTTGACGATGCCGAAGTCGATCACCTTCATCGGCGTGTCGTCACCGTCACGCCAGACCAGCACATTCGCCGGCTTGATGTCGCGGTGGATCACCCCTTTTTGGTGGGCGTGCTGGACCGCGCGGCAGAGGCGTTCGAACAAGCGCAGACGCTCACGCAGGGTGAGGTTTTCCGCCGCGGCAAACTTGGTGATCGGCTTGCCCGGCGCGAGCTCCATCACGAGGAACAACCGCCCGGCACCGCCGGGACCGTCGTCCGTTTTTCCAGCGTCGTAGACCCGTGCGACGCCGGGGTGGTCCATGCACGCCAACGCCTGCCGCTCGGCACCGAAGCGGGCGGCGAGTTGGGTTTCGTCAAGGCCGGTCTTGAGCAGCTTGATCGCCACGCGTCGGCGGACAGGTTGCTGCTGGTCGGCTTCCCAGACCTCGCCGTGGCCGCCTTCGCCGAGCTTCTTGACCAGCGTGTATTGGCCGAACGTTTGGCCAGGGGCCGGCGCGTTGCCGCCGTCGATCCAGCCGCCGACGGATTGCGGTTCATCCGCCTCGGCCGCGTCGGTCTCGGCGTCGAGCAGGCGCTGCACCGCCGTCCGCACGTCGTCCGGCTGAGCGCCGAGAAACGCATCCCGCTCTCCCGCCGGCAGGTCGAGCGCTTCGCCGAAGACATCTTTGATCGTGCTGAGCGTGGGCATCGTTTTTCGTAGGGCAGGCACTGCCTGCCGAATGCGTGCGTCATCGAGGTGGCAGGCCGTGCCTGCCCTACGAGGTGTCGCGTGACTCGTCGTCGCCACCGGACAGGCGGTCGTAAAGCCAGGTCTTCGCGAAGGTCCACTCCCGACGCACGGTGCGTTCGCTGATGCCGAGCACGTCGCCGATCTTCTCGACTTCGAGACCGGCGAAAATCCTCAGCCGCACGACCTCGGCCGACCGCTCGTCCTCGGCGGCGAGTGCTTCGAGCGCATCGTTCAGATCGACGAGCTGATCCACGTCATCCTCGGCGGCGAGTTGGACGACGTCGAAGCTGACCTTGCGTGCTCGGCGTTTGTTCCCATCCGTGCTGTTGCCGCCGCGTTTGGCGGCAAGATGCTTGCGGGCGTGGTCGATGAGCACCCGCCGCATCGCCTCCGCGGCGGCACCGAAGAACTGCCCGTCGTCCTGCCACTTCACCTGTCGGTCCCGCTGCAGACGCATGTAGGCTTCGTTGGCGAGCGCGGTCGTTTGGAGCGTGTGGCTGGAGGATTCGTGCCGCATCATCGTGGAGGCGACACGCCGCATTTTCTCGTACAGTTCGACGAGCCGATCGTCGGGCGTCGATGGGTCGGCCTGTCCGTTTTCCTCCGGCACCCAAGCAACATACCACACATCCCCATGCGAATCCGCATCGGCCTCGGCCATGACATTCACAAACTTCGAAGCGGCGGCAAGCTCGTGCTCGGCGGCGTGGTCGTCAGCGAGGAGATGTCCGCCATCGCCCACTCCGACGGCGACGTGGTGCTCCATGCGTTGACCGACGCCTTGCTCGGGGCGATCGGGGCGGGGGATATCGGTGATCTGTTCCCGCCGAGTGATGAGCGTTGGCGAGATGCCGAGAGCCGGGTGTTCGTGGAGGAGGCGCTGCGGCGGGTCCGCGAGGCCGGCTACACCGTGGCCAACGCCGATTGCATGATCCACGCCGAGCGGCCGAAGCTGTATCCGTTCAAGGCCGCGATTCGCGACGCGATTGGGGGGATGCTCGACGCCCCGGTGAACGTGAAAGCCGGCACCAACGAAGGCCTCGACGCCATCGGCCGCGGCGAAGCGATCGCGGCCCAGGTGGTGGTGCTCCTAGAGTCCGCGTGATGAGCCTCCGCATCCACAACACGCTCACCCGACGCAAGGAGACGTTCGAGCCGGTCGAACCCGGCAAGGTCGGGATGTATCTCTGCGGCCCGACCGTGTACAAGCCGCCGCACGTCGGCCACATGGTCGGCCCGGTCATCTTCGACGCGATCAAGCGCTGGCTCACCCATCGCGGGTACGTCGTCACCTGGGTCACCAACATCACCGATGTCGAGGACAAGCTCATCAACAAGGCCAACGAGCTCGGCGTCAGCGTCGAGTCGCTCGTGACCAGGTACGAAGCGGAGTACAAGGCGGCGCTGATCGCGCTCGGCATCGACACCGTCGACGCCTACCCGCGTGCCACGGACCACATCGCCGACATCATCAAGCTCTGCGAGCGTCTCATCGCCAACGGCAAGGCGTACGCCGGTGATGGGAATGTGTACTTCGACGTGAGCGAGGACGCCGACTACGGCAAGCTCAGCGGCCGACGCCCGGACGAAGCCGAAGCCACCACCCGCGACGTCGTCATCGACGGCAAGACCGACCCGCGCGACTTCGCCCTGTGGAAAGCGGCGAAGCCGGACGAGCCGAACTGGGACAGTCCGTGGGGCAAGGGCCGACCTGGCTGGCACATCGAGTGCAGCGCGATGAGCATGAAGCTGCTCGGCGAGTCCTTCGATATCCACGGCGGCGGGTTGGACCTGATGTTCCCGCACCACGAGAACGAACTCGCCCAGAGCGAGGGAGCGACCGGCAAGCCGTTCGCGAAGTACTGGCTCCACAACGGCCTGACCCGCATGAAGACCAAGGCGGTCAGCGGCGAGTGGAAGGACGAAAAGATGTCCGGCTCGATCGGCAACGTCATCTCCGCCGCCGAGTTCTTCGAGCAGCACACACCGCGGACGCTGCGCTATCTCATTCTCGCCACGCATTACCGCAGTCCGATCGACTTCCACGACGACGTGATCGAGGCGACGAAGAAGGGCATGGCCAACTTTGCCCGCACCGCCGAGCGTCTGAGCAAGGTTGAAGCCGGCGAAGTCGGCGGACTTGCCAATGCGGTCGCCGAGGCCCAGCGCAAGTTCGCCGACGCAATGGACGACGACTTCAACACCGCCGGCGCGATCGCGGCACTTCACGAGCTGAACAACGCCATCGCCAAACACGCCGACGACACCGAAGCCGCGGCGGCAGCGGTGACGCTCGGCGAACTTGGCGGATTGCTCGGCCTCGATCTGCTCACGCCGCCGACCCGCGACGATCTCACTGGCAAGCTGCTCGACTTGTTCGTCGAGTTGCGTCTGGAACGGCGAAAGGCCAAGGATTTCGCCACGTCCGACGCCATCCGCGATCGCTTGGCCGACCTCGGTGTCGTGCTGGAGGACGGCAAAGACGGCACGACTTGGCACATCGGCTAATCGGCGTGGTATAACGCCGCCATGCCCGAGAAACTCTCAAAGACCTACGCCTTCGATGTCGAGACGGAAGCTCGCAACGTGTTTGTCGACATCACCGAGAGGGTCGAGAGTGTGCTGGCAAATCTCGAACTCGATAGTTCGGTTGTTCACGTTTTTGTCCCTCACACAACGGCCGGCGTGACGATCCAGGAGAACGCCGATCCCGACGTGCGTCATGATCTTCTGGCCAAGCTCGACCAGTTGGTGCCGAAGGATGAGCCGTTTTACCGCCACGCCGAGGGGAACTCTGACAGTCATCTCAAGACGTCGATGGTCGGTAATGCAACGTTCGTGTTTGCCCGAGGTCGGAAGCTGCAGCTTGGCCGGTGGCAGGGGATTTACCTCGCCGAGTTCGATGGTCCTCGTACGCGGCAGGTCATGGTCAAAGTTTTCGGATCGTACAGCTACGACGGCTGATCCAGCGCGGCTTCGATGGTGGCCCGCATGATGTCGTTCGGTGCGTCGAGGCCAGTCCAACCTCGGGATTGCGCGGCGGCCTGGCGGACGAACATTTCCAACCCACTCACCGTGCGCGCTCCGGCAACCCGTGCTTCTCGTAGCAAGCGCGTTTCGATCGGGTTGTACACCGCGTCGAACACCGTGGCGCCATCCATCGGCGGCAGCGTGTCGTAGGGCGAAGCATCGACGTCTGGTGACATGCCGATCGACGTGGTGTTGAGGTACACGTCGCCGGCCACCGTGTCTCGCTCGTCCCAATCACCCACGTCGATCGTGGGGAAGTCGTCGGCAATTTTCTCGGCCCGGCTGCGTGTGCGATTGAGCAGCGTGACGTTGCCGCCGGCGTCGAGGATGCCGGCGACCGCCGCCCGCGCCGTACCGCCCGCGCCGAGCACCACGCAATGCTTGCCGGCCACGTCACCGACGCTTTCGACGATCGCGCCGCAGTCGGTGTTGCGACCGTGCCAGGATTCGCCGACGCGGTCGAGGGTGTTGACCGCGCCGATCGTTCGAGCCAGCGGGTCGACGTTGCTGCCGATCTCATCGAGGTAACGCAGCGCGTGTTCCTTGTGCGGGATCGTCACGCTCAGCCCGGTCAGGTGCAGGGGCGTGAACCGGGCGACGGTCTCCATGAACGCTTTGAAAGACTCGTATGAACCCTGCACGAGCATTGGGAGGTAGACGCCGTCGTAGCCGGTCGCGTCGAAGGCAGCGTTGTGCACCGCCGGCGACATCGAGTGCGCGACCGGATCCGCTACGACGCCGAAGACCTTCGTGCGACGACCGATGCGGTCCCAGCGGTAGAGGGTTTTAAGTTCGTCGATCGTCGGCTGTCCGGGTGCGGTGGCGCTGGTGTCGCGGAGCGATGCGAAGGTGAGGTAGGCTCCGAACTTTTTCGCCAACACCCGCGACATCAGCCCGGCTTCGCCCATGCAGAGCACGATCGAGCCAGGGGCCTGTTCGAGCAGTTCGAAGGCTTCGACGTTGTCGCGGATGCTGCGTGCTTGCCAGGCAACCTTGGGGATGTCGCCCATCGACCGCAGCTCCGCGAAGAGCTTGGTCAGCGTCGCGGGCCGGCCTTTGAAATCGTGGGCCGAGGCGATGAGCGAGCCTTCCTCGAGTGCCATCAACTCCTCGGCTTCGGGCAAGTCGCCGAGCGCGAGTTGCTCCAGCGAGGCCGCTTCCATGTCGACGTGCGTGGCCGAGCCGACCGCCTCACGGCAAGCCCGCAGGAACGAGAGCCGATCGCTGACCGAGCGGGTGTCTTCGCCGCCTTCGTGGATGGTGCGGGCGGTGAGGATGAACGGGATGTCGAAGCCGCCGGTGAGGATGAGCACATCTTCCTCGGATTCGATCGCGTCGAGCCGCAGCTCGATCACATCGGCCCCGGCTTCGACCGCCCCGGCGATGTCCTTGCGGGCCTGCTCGATGCCCCGGACGAAGATCGGCACACACAGTCGAGTCACAGCAACCCCAACCCTTGCAACGCGTGCCTGATGGCGGCGGCCGTCGCGTCGCCAACTTCCCAAAGCGGCAGCCGCATCTCGCCACTGTCGCGGCCGAGGAGTTGCATCGCCTTCTTCACGCCACCCGGATTGCCTTCGAGAAACAGGGCCTGGCAGAGCGGGAAAACCTGCGTGTGGATGCCGCGCGCCGCTGTGAAATCGCCGTCGGCCGCCTGCCGGACCATCGCGGTGATCTTGTTGGGGATCAGGTTGCTCGCGACGCTGATGACGCCGACGCCGCCGATGCTCATCAGCGGCAGCGTGAGCGAGTCGTCGCCGGAGAGGATGGGCAGGTCGCAGCGTTGTCGGATCTGCGAGGCTTGGTCGCAGGAGCCGGTCGCTTCCTTGATTGCGACGATGCCGTGGTGTTCGGCGAGGCGGGCGATGGTGTCGGGCGACATGTTGACCCCGCAGCGACCGGGGATGTTGTACAACACGATCGGCAACGGAATCGCGTCAGCGAGCTTCATGAAGTGCCGATACAGACCTTCCTGCGTCGGCTTGTTGTAGTACGGGTTCACCGAGAGAGCGGCCGATGCACCGACGGCCTTCGCGTGGTTGTGCAGTTCGAGCGCTTCCTCGGTCGAGTTGCCGCCGGCCCCGGCGATGGTCGGCACCCGGCCGGCCGCGGTCTCCACGACGATCTCAATGACACGCTTGTGCTCGTTCATGTCGAGCGTCGGGCTCTCGCCGGTCGTGCCAACAGGGACGAGGCCGTCGATGCCGGCATCGAGTTGGAACTTGACCTGCTCGATGAGCCTGGCTTCGTCGACCTTGCCGTCTTTGAACGGGGTGACCAACGCGGTGAGTGCGCCGCTGAACATGGCGGGACTGTAGGGCGGGCACAGCCTGTCTTACAGGCAACGGAGATACCGCTTGACCGCTTCGAACATGCCGAGTTCCAAAGCGTCGGCGATCAGGGCGTGGCCGATGCTGACTTCGAGAAGGCCGGGCACCGCGCCGCCGAACGCGGCGAGGTTGTCGAGGTTGAGGTCGTGCCCGGCGTTGATGTGCAGCCTGGCAGCGGTGGCACGCTCGGCGGCGGCGGCGAACTTCGACAGCATCGACGGGTCGGCGGCATACGGCTCGGTGTAAAGCTCGACCCGATCCGCCCCGGTCGCGGCGGCGGCGTCCATGTCGGCGTCGTGATCGGCGAAGACACTGACCCGGCAGCCGAGCTCACGCAGTTCCTCCACGATCGGCGTCAGGCGATCGCGGTCGGCGGCGAAGTCCCAGCCGTGATCCGAGGTCGATTGCTCCAGGGTGTCGGGAACCAGCGTCGCCTGCGTCGGGCGCACTTCACGGCAGTGCTCCATGAACCGGCCTTCGAAAGGGTTGCCCTCGATGTTGAACTCGACACCCGCGGCGTTGCAGACGCCGGCGATGATCGGCACGTCGGCCGCGCGGATGTGTCGCTCGTCCGGCCGGGGGTGGACGGTGAGCCCGTGTGCCCCGGCATCGAGCGCGATGCGGCCGAAGCGTGCGACGTCGGGATAGCCGACATCCCGGGTGTTCCGCAGCGTCGCGATCTTGTTGAGGTTCACCGAGAGGAGCGTCACGCAGGCATGGTAGCGACGACCTCGCGAACCAACGAGGGCGGCACGCCGATGTCACCGACGATGACTCGGCCGAGGTGTTCGGTCGCGTTCGGAAAGCCGACCTTCTCGGCGACGAACGTGACGATGGTGAGTGCTCGCACCGCTTCTCCGCCGAGGACGGCGCCGGTGTCGCAGTCGATCCCGCTGGGCACGTCGACGGCGATGCGGGTGGGGACCTGATTGATCTTGCGAATCCACTCGGCGGCATCAGGTCTGGGCGGTTTAGCCAAGCCAGTACCGAGCAGGGCGTCGATCGCACACGGATAGTCGGCAGGCTCGAAGTCGTCGACCGTTCGCAGGTCCATGTTGCGACAGATGTCGGCGTTGATTTTCGCATCGCCTGCGAGATCGTGCTTCGTGGCGACAATTGTCACGTCGACGTCGCGGTTGTGCAGGTGTCGGGCGATGGCGTAGCCGTCGCCGCCGTTGTTGCCGCCGCCGCAGACGATAACAACGCGGTCGTGGTCGACGACATCCGCCACCGCACGCGCCGCGTTCTCCATCAGCACGATTCCTGGGATGCCGAGCTCTTCGATGGCTCGCCGGTCGATTTCGCGGACTTGGGCGCGGGTGAGTCGCATCTGCCAGAGATTACGACCGGATGTGCGTGCCAACAATGCGGACGGCATGTCCTGGATCACCGGCATCCTCCCGTTCGTTCCGATCATCCTGCTGCTGATCCTCAGCCTGACGTGGGGCGTGAAGCAGGCCGTGTTACTTGCCTTCGCGGTAACGGTCGGTTTGTTTTTCGTCGACGGCGGCGACGGGGCGACGCTGGTTGGTGCGCTGGTCAATGCCGCCGGGGGTACGCTCACGATCCTGATGATCGTCGTTGGGGCGATCCTGCTGTACGTCGTCATGGAGCAGACCGGGGCGTTGGGGGAGTTGGAGCGGTCCCTCGAAACGGTTCATCCAGATCGGCAGGTACGATTCTTTTTCCTGGCGTTGTTTCTTGCGGCGTTCTTCGAGAGCGTTGCGGGCTTTGGCACGCCGGGGGCGATCGTCCCGCTGCTGCTGATCGGGAT
>JBCDCH010000035.1 GCA_039182125.1 Planctomycetota bacterium | reverse complement strand
GTCACGGACGCGAAGAGATCCTTCGACTGCGCTCAGGATGACTGAGAATGTTCAAGCCGCCGGCAGCGGGTCGAACTCCAACGCGACTTCGTAGCCGTGACCCTTCGGCAGGCAGCGGACCACGCGGCCGTAGGCGTCCCAGCCCATCTGATTCCCCTGCGGCGGGAAGAAGACCACGACATGCTCGCCGGGCTCGACCATCTCCTGGCTCTGGGCACGCATGCCACCGACGGAGATGTCGTCGAGGCTTAGGTTGAGGTAGGGCATCTTGTGGGCATGCACGGAATGGTCCGTCCGGCGCCCGCTCACACGGCCGCTGGCCGCCTTTCGCTCGAACACGCGGCGTTCACTGCCGCGCCGTGTCCGCATCCGCATGTAGCTCGGTTCGGTGACCGGCTGACGATCCCGCATGCGGTCCTGGAACGGATTGGGCTGCGGATCGGTCTCGGGGGCGATACGCGGTTCGAGTTCGAGGGTGTCGTCGTTTTGACGACCGAGCGGCGGAAACTTCAGTGCGGCAACCATGGGGCGATCTCCTTATGCGGCGTCGAGCGGGTTCGACGCTCTTGTCCATCATCGGCCGTTTGAACGACCGGATGCACGACGCGGTTCGGCCGATGCGTTATCGGTCACTGCGCCCTGTTTCAATCTCATCGGCACATCGCGCGGGTCGCTCAAGCGCACCTAAAGTTTTTCACTTGTCGAACCTCGTTTCACATTCGAGAGGCCATGTTTCCCTCGTCGGTGCCGGCCCGGGTGATCCGGGGTTGCTCACGGTGCGCGGCCAGGAAAAACTGCGGGACGCGACGCATGTCGTTTACGACGCGTTGAGCAGTCCGAGGTTATTGGACCTCGCCCCCGGTGCCGAGCACATCTACGTCGGCAAGCGTGCGTCCCATCACGCCCGGACCCAGGATCAGATCAACGCGTTGCTCGTCGAACTCGGCCAGGCAGGCCATCAGGTCGTGCGGCTCAAGGGCGGCGATCCGTTCGTCTTCGGCAGGGGTGGCGAGGAGTGCGAAGCCTTGCGAGATGCGGGCGTGAGCTTCGAGGTCGTCCCCGGCATCACCGCCGCCATCGCCGCCGCCGCGTATGCCGGCATCCCCGTGACCCACCGCGACCTCAACAGCGGCTTCACGCTTGTGACTGGCCACGAAAAAGAGCGGCGCTACCAGGACGACGAAACCAAAGCCCGCCAGGCCGCCGACCCCGCCGGGTCGAGCGATCTCGACTACGCGGCGTTGGCGAAGTTGCCAGGCCTGTGCTTCTACATGGGCGTCAAGGCGCTGCCACGCATTACCGAGCGGCTCATCGCCAACGGCATGGCCCCCGACACGCCCGCCGCCACGGTGCAATGGGGCACGACCGCGAAGCAGCGTACCGTCACCGCCACGCTCGCGACGATTGTCGAGGCGGTGAAGCGTGAAGCGATCGGCAGCCCGGCCATCACTTACGTCGGGCCGACCGTTGCGCTTCGCGACACGTTGCGGTGGTTCGACACCCGGCCGCTCTTCGGCAAAACAGTCCTGATCACCCGCACCCGCCAGCAGGCCAGCGGCTTGCGCGATCAACTCGAAGCGATCGGGGCAAACGTGTTGGAAGCGCCGACGATTCGTACGGTGTCGAACCTTACGCCGGGCAACCTTCAGCACCTCGAAGGTATGGGCAGCTACGACTGGACGGTCTTCACCAGCGGCAATGCGGTGCGGGCTTTTCTCGAAGCGATGGACGCGAGCGAGCCGAGGTGGGACGCCCGGCGGTTGGGGCGTTGCAAGCTCGCCGCTGTTGGGTCGGCGACCGCGCAAGCGCTGTGGGAACTTTTGCGGTTGCGGGCGGACTTCGTGGGGACCGGGAACGCGGGCGAGTTGGCGGATCAGATGGCCGCCGCCGGCTTGGTCGATGGCCGGTCGTTCCTGTTGCCGCGTGCGGATATTGCAGGGGCCGACTTGCCGGAGAAACTACGTGCCGGCGGGGCTGAAGAAGCGATGGAGCTTTCGTTGTACAGCACCTTGCCCGTCGACGAACTGCCGCGGGAATTTCACGACGCCCTTGAAGCGGGGGACGTTGATTGGGCCTGCTTTTCGAGCAGCAGCACCGCACGGAACCT
This sequence comes from Planctomycetota bacterium, assembly GCA_039182125.1. Taxonomy (NCBI): domain Bacteria; kingdom Pseudomonadati; phylum Planctomycetota; species Planctomycetota bacterium. The sequence goes on along the minus strand of JBCDCH010000035.1, from coordinate 38,243 downwards.
CGTGGAGTTGCTCGGCGGTATTGGGAAGCTCAGCAACGTGCGAGTCGCGAGTATCGGTACGAAGACATCGGCAACGCTCCGCGAACTGGGGTTGCATGTCGATACCGAGGCAAGTGAGCCGACGCTGCAAGCGTTGGTTACGGGAATCGTCGGCGATTAGGCCCGGACGGCCGCGCGGAGTCGGCCACGCAACTGGACCAGGCGTTGATCGTTTCGCAAGCGGTAACGGATGTCGTCGAGGATGCGCTTGAGTTCGCCACGGGCGTCGACCATGTTTTGCCGCGCCTGGATCAGGTCGGCATTGCCGGCGAATGCCACAGACTCGACCGTGCGAATCTGTTGCTTGATATTGAGTATCCGCATGGCCGCCTGCGTCCGAAGCGGGTGGCCACCCTCGGCCCACTCGGTGATCTCGCGTAGTTCGAGCTGGGCCGTGAGCAAATCCTGGCGAAGGTCGTTGTAGTCGCCGTCGAGTTCGAGCTTGGCGATCAGGCGGCCCCGAACCTCCGACCACTCACGCGTGGTCCGCAGCAACTCGGCACGGGCCACATGCAAGTCCGGCGAGCTGTACAGAGATTGCCGAAGCAGGGTCGTTTCCTCGCGTAGCTGGCTACGGAGGTTCTTGGCTTGACTCGCATCTGCGGTCGGCGTTGCGAAAGACAACGCGCCCAAGCTCAACAGGGCAACAATGATCGGACGTGAACGTTTCATCTTGGCACTCCCACTTACGGCCATGTCAACCTTAGTCGGTTCTTCGACGGATAAGTTGCAGCCGACTCGTAAAAATATCGGTGCGAAACACATGCCGAATGTCCCGAACGACGTAGAAGATTCCACAGAACCCTCACCACCGGACCGTTTCCGACACGATTGGAACAGTGCGGGTGCGTGGGCGGGGCGGTTGGCATTCCCGGCGCTGGTGGCGGGCATTCTGTTGGGCATGCGGGCGGCTCGGGCGCTGAGGCCCCCTGACCGCGACGCAACGACGGGCTACTTGTTACTAGCCGGTTGTATGGGGGCGATCCTCCTGGGCCTCTGGCTTCTGCGCCTACGGCATCGACTTCTGCGTACAATGGCGTCGTGAAGAACGTTGACGTCATCGTGATCGGCGGCGGCCATGCCGGCGTCGAGGCCGCGTGGGCCGCAGCCAACATGGGCTGCGTCGTAGCCCTTATCACGCTCGATCCGGCGAAGATCGGACAGATGTCGTGCAACCCGGCTATCGGCGGTCTCGCCAAGGGGCAGATCGTACGCGAAGTCGATGCGCTCGGCGGGCTGATGGGACGAGCCGCCGACGCGACCGGCATCCAGTTCCGCATGCTCAACCGCAGCAAAGGCCCGGCGGTGCGTGGGCCGCGTTGCCAGTCGGACAAGTATCGCTACGCCGAATGGGTGCGCAACGCCGTCGAAGGGCATGGACGCATCGAGGTCATCGCCGGCGAGGTCGCGGGATTGGAACAAGGAAAGGTCACGCTCGCCGACGGACGGACAGTCACGGCCGCAGCCTTGGTGCTGACCACCGGCACGTTCATGCGCGGCCTCATGCACACCGGCGACACCCGCACACCCGGCGGACGTGTCGGCGAGGCGCCGGCCAACTCCATCTCCGATGTCCTGCAACAACTCGGCTTCGAACTCGGCCGGCTCAAGACCGGCACGCCGCCACGCCTCCGGGCCGGCTCGATCGACTTCGACCGGTTCGAACTCCAACCTGGCGACGAAACACCGGTGCCGTTCAGCTACATGAACGAGTACGCCCGGCTTGAGAAGAAGGTGTCAGGGTCCTTTTCCGTCCGGGCGCCAACACCGGCCGGTGCCGTTCCTGCGGAAAAGGACCCTGACACCTTTTTCTGGCGACCGCCGATCGAGCAGCTGCCGTGCCACATCGGCCACACCACCGACGCCGCCCACGACATCGTCCGCGCGAATCTGCACCGTGCCCCGATGTTCTCCGGCCAGATCGACTCGGCCGGTCCGCGCTACTGCCCGAGCATCGAAGACAAGGTCCACCGCTTCGCCGACAAGCCGCGTCACCAGATCTTTCTCGAGCCCGAGTCGCTCGATAACGACGAAATCTACTGCAACGGCATCAGCACCTCGCTGCCGGCCGACGTGCAGGCGGCGATGCTTGAGCACATCCCGGGCCTCGAGAAAGCCGAGGTGATCCGTTGGGGCTACGCGGTCGAGTACGACATGGTCTGGCCGCGGCAGATCAAGGCGACGCTCGAGACCAAGCGCGTGCCGGGCCTGTTCCTCGCCGGGCAGATCAACGGCACCAGCGGTTACGAAGAAGCGGCGGGGCAGGGCCTCGTCGCCGGTGTGAACGCCGCGAAGTTGGCACGCGGCGAGACGCCGGACTTCGTGCTCGGCCGTGATCAGGCGTACATCGGCGTGTTGGTGGATGACTTGGTGACCAAGCACCCGATCGAGCCGTACCGCATGTTCACCAGCCGCGCCGAGCATCGCCTGATCTTGCGTGGTGACAACGCCGACACTCGCTTGACGCCGGTCGGTCGCGAGCTTGGGTTGGTTGACGACGAGCGATGGGCCGCGTTCGAAACGACACGCGAAGCGATGGATCGCCTCCGCGCGAGCCTGACGCCCGAACAGGCCAACTGGCTGCGCCGTCCCGGCAACGAATGGGCCGACCTGCCCGAGACGGAGTTTCCCGATGCGGTCGGCCAGCGTGTCACGACCGAGTTGAAGTACGCCGGCTACATCGAACGCCAGCGCCGCGAGATCGAGAAGATGGCCGACTTCGAGCAACGGCTCATCCCCGGCGACGTCGACTACGCCGCCGTCACCGGTTTACGGACCGAGGCGAAGCTCGCGCTTGGCCAGTTCACGCCGCGTTCGCTCGGCCAAGCTCTGCGGATCAGCGGCGTCACACCCGCCGACGTCACCGTCCTCGCGGTTCATCTGGCCAGGCACGAGTGACGCACCGGCTTCATCTTAGCTTGACGAAGTCGCGATAGACTTTCGGCATGCTCATCGTCCTCGTCGCCGCGTTGTTGTTCCAAGTCGCGCCACCGGCACCGCAGGTGTCAGCCGAGCCTGTCGGGTTGGCGATTCCGTCGGACCGTGGCAGCGTCATCTTCATTCATCCCGACGGTGCCGGCGCGGCGACATGGGCGGCGGCGCGGATGCGATACGTCGGCCCCGATGACGATCTGAACTGGGACCTGCTGCCCGAGGTGGCGGTGTATCGCGGCCACCTGCGCAACTCGTTGACCGGCACGAGCAATGCCGGGGCGACGGTGCATGCGTATGGGATGAAAGTCGATCACGACGCGTTCGGCCGAGACCGTGGCGGTGATGGCGGCACCGAGCCGACCGACTCCGACGGCAACTCGCTGAGCGTCGCGAAGCAGGCGATCGCGGCGGGCATTCCGACGGGCGTGGTGCAGAGCGGTGCCGCCATCGAGCCGGGCACGGCCGCGTTTCTTGCGGACGCATCGCTTCGGCGTGACTTCGATCAGATCACCAAGGGGCTGCTCGACAGCGGCGCGGCCGTCATCCTCGGCGGCGGCGAACGGGACTTCTTGCCCGAAGGCGTCGAAGGTGTTCACGGCATCGGTAGTCGCGACGACGATCAGAACCTCATCGAGTACGCCAAGGCGCAGGGCTACACCGTCATCTACACCCGTGAGGAGTTGCTCGCGCTGCCCGCCGACACGGACAAGGTGCTCGGCCTGTTCGCGGCGGGGCACACGTTCAACGACAAGTCGGAGGAGGAACTTCGCGCGGCCGGCTTGCCGAACTACGACCCGGACGCGCCGACCGTCGCCGAGATGACCGACGTCGCGTTACGCATCCTCGGCCGCGGTGGTCGGCAGTTCCTGCTCGTCGTGGAGGAAGAGGGCACGGACAACTTCGGCAACAAGAACAACGCCAACGCGACGCTCGAAGCGGCCAAGCGGGCCGACGACGCGCTCGGCATTGCAAGGCGTTTCCTGCGCGACAACCCGCAGACGCTGCTGATCACGACCGCCGACAGCGACGGCGGGGGCCTGCGGCCGGTTGGGTTTCCGATCCGCTCGGAGGACGACATTCCCGGCGCCGTGCCGCCGCGCGATTTCAACGGGGCACCGGTGGACGGCATCGCGGGAACGGGGACGGCGCCGTTCATGAGCGCGCCGGATCGCTTCGGCCGGAGTCTGCCGTTTGCGGTGGTGTGGTCGAGTCGAAACGACGTCGCCGGCGGCGTGTTGGTCCGGGCCGATGGGTTCAACAGCCACTTCGTGCGTGGCTCGTTCGACAATACGGACGTCGCCAAACTCATCCGTCGCACGCTCTTCGCCGGCGAGTGAAGTGGGTCATGGCCCGCCATTGATGCCAGCTAGGAATTGCAGTCTCTGAAACTCCTTCTCGTCACTCACAAGTTCACCATGTCCATCCGCAAAGAACACCCAAAGCGGCTGACCGGTCCACATCTTGTTCTCAAACAGGACGGGTACGTTGCCACCCCAGTTCTGGATCGGTCGAGTTGGGCGGGCGTAGACCAGCGTTGGCGGTAGCTTCTCCCGCAGTTTCTTCGGAATGGACTCCAGCAGATTGGCCGGCCATTCGCCGGTCCTGTCAAGTTCCTCCACGGCGACGAGCATTGCCTTTTGCATCCGGCTGCCGACCTCGCGAATCTCGTCGTCACTACGCTTCTCAACTGCCTCTTGTGTCGCGGGTGAGGTGGCTGGGCCTTCGCTCAAACCACAAGTCATGAGAACCAGGAATATGCAAGCGACGGGGGTCATGCCGTATATTGTATCGATACCGACGTCAACACACATGCTCAATCGGGTGCCATCAATCGGGCTTAGCCAGGCTGATGCGGTGATGATCGTCGGCGCATCACTCTGCCGTCGGCTGAGTGATGGTACCCTGTGTTCATGATGCCAGCGGGTCGGCGAACGCTCGTTGCCATTCGCCGAGCATCGCCACGAGTTCCGCATCGCCGCCGAGGTCGTGGGTTTCCCACGGATCGGCGTTGAGATCGAACGACTGCCGCCGACCGTTGACGTAGGTGATGAGTTTGCGTTGGCCGTCGGTGACACAACGCTGGTGGTCGGCATAACGACAACCGACAAACGCCCGGCCTTCCGATTCTCCGCGGACCATCGGCCAGAGCGACTCGAACACGATGCCGTCGGGCAACTCGGCGCCCGTTGTCTCGCAGATCGTCGGGAACAAATCATGTTGATAGCAAAGCCCGTCGCGCACGCCGACCGGCACGCCCTGCCCGGCCATGATCAGCGGGACGCGGATCGAGTGGTCGTAGAGATTTTGCTTGCCCATCAGCCCGTGTTGGCCGACGGCGAGACCGTGGTCGGCGGTGTGGATCGCAAGCCCATCGCCGAACGCGTCCAGCACCCGACCGATGCCCGCGTCCATGTGGGTGATCATGGCGTAGTAGTCGGCGATGTGTCGACACATCTCGCCGGGATCGCGCGGCAGCGGCGCGAGCATCTCGTCGCGGACGCTCATCTCGCCGTTGTCGAACGGATGCCGCGGCCAGGCGTTGGGCGGCAGTTCGATGTCGGCCGGGTCGTAAAGGTCGTGAAACTGCCGGTGTGTCTGTCGCGGATCGTGCGGCGCGGTCCATGCAACGCAGAGGAACAACGGTTTGTCGCCGAAATCTCCACGCCGATGGGCGTTGATGACCCGCTCGGCCGCGTCGGTGAACTGCTCGGTCGCATGCACACCCTGGTAGCAGTATGCGGTCTCGCCGTCCGCGTCGAAGTCGACGGCTGGCACGTTCCACGGGTCGGTCATCCCGCCTTCGAACACGCACTTGCCGGCGTCGAAGTCACGCCGCAACGCGGCCGGGCCGTTGTGCCACTTACCGACCATGTGCGTGTGATAGCCGGCCGCGCGAAGCAACGACGCGAGGGTCGGGGCGGTCGCCGGGCCGGCCGACGTCGCGCCGAGCAACATCTCATCCGGAATGTCGAACGGCCCGCGCCCGGTGTGCAACATCGCACGGCTCGGGATACACACCGCGCCGTGCGGAGAACCGGCGTGATGGGCACGCGTGATGCGGCAGCCGCGGTCGGCCAGCGCGTCGAGGTGGGGCGTACGCACCGCCTCGACTCCGGCACAGCCGATGGCGGAGTGGCGCTGATCGTCGGCGATCGAGATGAGGATGTCGGGCGGGCGGGATGACAAAGAGATCAGCCCAGCGATTTCACTGTCTTCACCACGTTCTCGGCGGTGAAGCCGAAGTGTTTGAACAACTCGCCCGCCGGTGCCGATTCGCCGAAGCTCTGCATGGCGATGGCCTTGCCCTTGGGGCCGATGTAGCGATGCCAGCCGAAGTCACTGGCGGCCTCCATCGCGACGCGCTTGGTCACTTCATCCGGAAGGACGCTCTGCTTGTACGCATCGTCCTGCTGCTCGAAGAGCTCCCAGCAAGGCATGCTGACGACGCGGACGTTCATGCCGTCGGCCTCCAGGGTGGCCTTGGCTTCCATGAGGTGCTGCACCTCCGAGCCGGTGCCCATGAGGATGACGTCGGGCGTGCCCTGGCAGGGGCCGATGACATAAGCCCCCTTGGCCGCGTCGCTGGTGTCGGCGTCCATGGTCGGCAGGTTCTGCCGGCTGAAGACCATGAGCGCCGGATTGTGCTCGAGCTTCATGGCCGCCTTGTAGCACTCGCGGACTTCGTTGGCGTCGGCGGGGCGGAAGACGTAAACGCCGGGCGTGGCGCGCATCATCGCCAGGTGCTCGATCGGCTGGTGGGTCGGGCCGTCCTCGCCCAGGCCGATCGAGTCGTGCGTGAAGATGAACAGCGACGGGATCTGCATGATCGACGCGAGCCGCAGGGCCGGTCGGCAGTAGTCGGTAAAGACGAAGAACGTCGCCCCGTACCCACGCAAGCCCGAGAGGGTCAGGCCGTTGACGGTGGTCATGGCGACGTGTTCACGGACGCCGTAGTGGAAGTTTCGGCCGTGGTAGGTGCCGGGGAGGAAGCCGTCTTCGTCGGCGAGCAGCGTGTTGTTCGACGGAGCCAGGTCGGCGCTGCCGCCGAGGAGCGTCGGGATTTTCTTGGCCAGTGCATTGAGAACCTTGCCGCTGGACGAGCGGGAGGCCATGCCCTTGGCGTCGGGCTCGAAGGTCGGCAGATCGGCGTCCCAGCCCGCAGGCAGTTTTCCGTCGAGAAGGTCGGCGATCGCCTTGCCGTCGGCGTGCGCGTCCAGCTTCTTCTTCCACGCGGCGTGAGCCTCGGACCCGCGCTTGCCGAAGCCGGCGGCGTAGTGGTCGTAGGTGCCGTCGGGGATGTAGAACTTTTCGTCCGGCGGCAGGCCGAAGTGTTTCTTCGCGCCCTTGATCTCCTCGGCGTCGGTGACGGCGGCGTGGGCGTTGTGGCTGCCCTGCATCGTCGGGAAGCCGTAGGCGATCTTCGACTTGATGTTGACGAACGTCGGCTTGCCGGTCGTGTTCTTGAAGTTCTCGAGTGCCGCCTTCACCGCGGCGATGTCGTTGGCATCGTCGATGTGGATGACGTTCCAACCCTGCGCTGCCATCCGGTCAGCGACGTTCTCGGTGAAGGCGAGATCGGTATCGCCCTCGATGGTGATCTCGTTGTCGTCGTAGAGCCAGACGAGGTTGTCCAGTTGCATGTGGCCGGCGAGCGAAGCGGCTTCGTTGCCGATGCCCTCCATCATGTCACCGTCGGAGCAGAGAACGTAGACGTTGTAATCGAAGAGGTCGGGATACTTCGCGGCGAGGTGCTTGCCCGCGGCGGCGATGCCGACCGAGGTGCCGACACCCTGGCCGAGCGGTCCGGTGGTGACTTCAACGCCGGCGGTCAGGTGGGATTCGGGGTGGCCGGGGGTCTTGTAGCCGAGCTGGCGGAAGTGCTTGATGTCGTCGAGGCTGACCGCGGGGGAACCGTCCTTCTCCTTGACGCCGCAGACGTGCAGCATGGAGTAGAGCAGCATCGACGCGTGGCCGACCGAAAGGATGAAGCGATCACGGTTGGCCCACTTCGGATCGGCCGGATCGTAGCGGAGGTGGTTTTGGAAGATCTCGTAGGCGACCGGCGCGAGGGCGACCGGCGTGCCGGTGTGGCCGGAGTTGGCTTCGAGAACAGCATCGGCGCTGAGCATGCGGATGGTGTCAACGGCGAGCTTGGGTTCGATATCGGGCATGCGTCGGATTGTGGCGGACGGCGGGGTGCTTCTCAATAGGCGAAAATGGTTAAGAACCCCCGGTCACCGTCGGCCCCATCTTGGTCAAAGCCGCGACCATCCGCCGCATACGCTCGGCCGTGACCCCGGTCGATCCGGACAACCCACCGCCGTGGGGGACGCTGTTGTTTCCCGACCGATACGTGTGGTTCGTGCTCTTCAGCACGCTGGACGTGATGATGACCTTCGTGATCCTGAGCATCGGTGGCGCCGAGGCGAACCCCGTGGCCAACTGGATCCTTGAACGCTTCGGCATCTCGGGCATGACGATCTTCAAGTTCGTCGTCATCTCGTTCGTGATTCTCCTGTGCGAGTACGTCGGGCGGTTGAACTTCGAGGCCGGTCGTCGGCTCACGGTCTATGGCATCGCCCTCACGCTGATGCCGGTGGTGTTTGCGCTGATCCTGCTGACGGGTTCGTGAGGTCGCGGACGTAGCCGCGCTGGTCGCTCCATGTCGGCCAGACGTAATGAAGTCCGTCGCCGGCGAATGCGTGGTTTCGATCTCGCGTATCCGGCCAGTGATTGTCGGTCATCCCAACGATCGCGTCGGCGTTGTCGTCGAGGATGAAGATCACCGCAGTCTCGTGGCTGCCGGGCCGCAGGCGTGGGGCGAGGTAGCGGTTGCCGGTGAGGCGTACGTTCTTCGCCGGGCCGTCGATGCGGAGGAAGTTGCCGTGCTCGCCGAGGTTGACCGCGGTGTTGTCGTACAGGTCGATGTCCGTCACGCCGCGATCGAACGCGGCCGAGAAGCCTTCGATGCAGATCGCCGGTTGGTTGTCGGTGTGGAGCAGGTTGCCGCTGAAGCGGACCGACTCGGCACCGTGCTTGAGCTCGAAAGTCGTGTCGCTGACGTTGCTCCGCACGACGGCGATCCGGCATCGCTCGGTTGAGTCTCGGCCGTCCGCTCCGCCCAACGGGCCCAGCGCCCACGCGCCGGAGATCCGGTTGTCCTCAAGCCAGACCTGCTCGGCGACCTGCACGTTGAAACACGATTTGCGACGGTTCGTGAAAGCGTTGCCGACACCAAGCAAACGCTCCGCACCGCCGACTCGGACGATGTGTTCCTTGATGCTGTGCGTGGCGGTGTTGTCGAGCAGAACGATGTCGGTGCCTTCGGCCCAGCAGAGGTAGGCGTGAAGATCGTCGCCGGCGGTGCAGCGCTGTATGAGCAAGCCGGTCGGTCGACCGTTGGCATTGATCGCGTCCTGCACCTGATCGAAGCGACAGTCGATGATGGCGAGGTTGGTGCCGGATGCGGCGATGGCGTTGGCGATCAGGAAACGGTCGCCGCGTTTGCCGACGGCGTCGAACGCGATGCCTTCGATCAGCACGTCCCGGCACGTCGGTGTGCAGCGGATCATTTCGCCGCTGCCGCCGACCCATCGAAGGATTGGTGGCGGACCGGTGCCGACGGCGGTGATGCGTATGTCATGGCCGCCGAGCACGATTGTTTCGTCGATGTCGTAGACGTTGCCGCGGGTGAGTTCGAGGCGGACGCCATCGCCGAGCTTGGGGGCCGGTTGCGTGATCGTTCGGCTTCGATCAACGGAGGGAACACGCACCGTCGAGCGGTGGATACTTACGGAACCGGCGTGCCGCAAGACGAGCGTGACGGTGTATTCGCCCGGTTCGCTGTATCGGTGGGCGGCGTTGAAGCCCGGGAGTTGGTTCCGCCGCCCGCCCGGATCGCCGAAGTCCCAAAGCAGGTCGGCATCCAGCGGCCGATCACCGAGGAGTCCGGCGCCGGGGCGGACGTGGACGACGCCGTTGCTGCCAACGATCTTGTGAATCGCGTCGCCGTCGGCTGTTGCGTTCGATCTCTCGACGAAGTCGGCCGCTCGACGCAGGCCGGCGGCGATGCTCGCTGGGGTCTCCATACAACCCCGGCGCTAACGCACGGCTCCGGCCCGACGGCGCAACTTTCGCGTCAGGCCATCGCCTTGGCGTGCGGTCGGCTGACGGTCGGGAGCTCGGCGGCGTCGAGCCAGAACGCACACAGCTTGTTGAGCTTGTCGAGAAGCTCCTTGTGTCCGAACGGTTTGGTGACGAACGCGTTGCAACCCTTGGCGTAACACGCGTTGACATCCTCGCTGGCGTCGGAGGTGGTGAGCATGATGACCGGGATCAGCCCGATCCGCTCGTCGACATGCATCAGGTCGAGCATCTCGATCCCCGACACGCGCGGCATGTTGATGTCCATGATGATCAGGTCGGGCGTCTCGGCGTGTTCGTATTCGCCCTCGTTCATCAGATACCGCATGCCGTGGCGCGCGTCGTCGACCACTTCGAGGTTGGCGTCGATCTCGAGATACTCGAGCGCGAGTTTGACGAATCGCTGGTCGTCGCGGTTGTCCTCGATCAGCAGGATGGTTGGCTTCTTCTTCACTGTGATACTCCTGTAAGCCTGTCTGGCGGGAAGACCACGCTGAACCGCGTGCCCTTGCCGAGCTCCGATTCGAGAAAGATGACACCACCGTGGTTGTTGATGATGCGTCGGCAAATTGAGAGGCCGACTCCAGAGCCCGGATACTCGTGATTGGGGTAGAGCCGGGTGAACGGCTCGAAGATGGTTTCGATGAAGTCCGGCTCGATACCGATGCCGTGATCCTGGACGTAGAAGCCGCCACCGGGCACGGATTCACCTTCCGGGAAGACAGCTTCTCCTTCGGCGATCGGGCCGATCTCGACCCGGGGCTTGTCCTCGCCGACGAACTTGATCGCGTTGGTGATTAGGTTCTGGACCACCTGCCGCAAAAGCGTGTGATCGCCCTGCACGGTCGGCAAGGGCTCCACGACGATGGTCGCTTCGGCGGCTGCTACTTCGGCGGCGAGATCTTCACGGCATTGTCGGATGACGTCGTTCAGGTTGACTTCCTCGGTCTGGAGCGGCGTACGCCCGATCCGTGAAAAGCTGGATAGGGCGTCGATCAGTCCGGTCATTCGATTGCCGGCGCGAATGATCGACTCGAGCGATTCCTTGACCAACGGGTCATCAAGACCGGCCCGATCGCTGAGAATTTCCGTGTAGCCGATAATCGTCCGCAGCGGTGATCGCAGGTCGTGGGAGGCCACCCGGGCGAACTGATCGAGCTGCTCGTTGCGCATGCGCAGGTCGCTGGTGCGTGACTCGACCCGGCTTTCGAGCTTGTCGCGGGCCTCGGTGAGTTCGGCGGTGCGAAAGGTGACGCGCGACTCGAGTTCCTCGTTGACTTGCTTCAGTTCGCTTTCGACCCGCTTGAGTTCGGTGATGTCCAGTGCCGAACCGCCGATCATCTGGTTGCCGTTGGCGTCTTCGAAGATGAACTTGGTGACGTACATCCAGCAGACGTTTTCGTCGACGGGAACCTCGATCTCGAACGTGATCGGCTGACCGGCCGAGAGGGCCTGGTTGTTGGTCGATCGGGATCGTTTGAGAAACGCCTCGGAGGTCTGCTTGCTCAATACCTCGCTGGTCTTTTTGCCGATGATCTCTTCGCGTTCGACCCGCATGATCTGGCAGTACGCGTCGTTGACGAAGATGTAGCGATTGTCCTCGTCGACGGCCCACTTCATGGCGGGCGAGTTGGACATGAACGCTTCGAAGCGCTGTGTCAGTGCTTCGAGGCGGGACTGTGCGTCGTGAAGGTCTGTGATGTCGGACACCACGGCCACGAGCCCTTTTCGGCCGCGAGAATCCACCAAAGGTACTTTGTCGGTCCGGACCCAGCGTGTTCCGGCGTCGGTGTCGACCTTCTCGGTGATGCCCAGCACGGGTTTGCCGGCGCGAAGAACCTGGAGGTCGTCCTGGTAGTACTTCGCCGCCAACTCCTCGCCGAAGATCTCAGAGCTGTGTCGCCCTTCGATCTGGTCGCGCGGGAGTTTGACCCAATCGGCCACCGTCTGGTTGATCCGGAGTATGCGGTTCTCGTCGTCCTTGAAGATCACCATCGCCGGCAGCGTGTCGAGGATGCGTTGAGTGAGGACACGTTCTTCTTCGGTGTCCTTCTCCGCTTGCTTGATCTTGGTGATGTCGACGGTGGTGATGACAAGCCCGTTGATGTTGCCGTTGTTGAGCAGGTACGGGTTGAATCGGATCAATAGGTTCGTGCCGTCGTGCGCTTCGGTTTCGTGTTCGTGTACTTGTCCGGTCTCGAGGACCATCCGCGCGTCGTCGATCAAGGCCGAGTACTTGACGACGGGGCTGATCTCGGCCAGCGGGCGTCCGAGGTCGGCATCACGCAGGTTGAACAGCCCCTTGATCGACGGGGTAAAGCGCCGCACGTTCAGGTCTCGGTCGACGAACACGGTCCCGATTGCCGTGCTCGACAACAGGTTGTTCATGTCGTCGGTCAACTGCGTGAGTTCGGTGATCTTCTGCTGATACTCGGCATTGACCGTGTGCAGCTCTTCGTTGACCGAGTGCAACTCTTCGTTGGTGGACTGAAGCTCCTCGTTGCTGGCGATGAGTTCTTCGTTGGTGGCGTTGAGTTCCTCGTTGGCGGTCTCCAGTTCTTCGATCGTGGACTGGAGGGTTTCCTTGGTGTATTGAAGTTCCTGCTCGAGGGTGACGATGGTTTCCTCGTTTGCACCTGACGCGTCGAAGTCGTCGTTGGCGTTTGATGAAACGGTGTTGCCGGTGGTGCTTTCCTGCTTGGACTCGGGGATGTTTTTGGAAGGCTTGGGGTGTTCGGGTTTTGGCGTCTGAGCTGTGTCGAGTCGGACCAGAATGGCACGTTCCTCACGATTGCCAGCGTTGATCGGCGAAGCCGACACCAGCACCGTCGTTTCGTCATCGATGCGGACCCGACCGACCGTCTCCATCTTGTCGGAGGTCAGCCCCTTTTGGATGGCCGCGCCGACCGCGGTCTTGAGCGGTTCGTCGATCATCGCCAACACATCGAACGTTCGCCTGCCGATCGGCACATGCAAGAACGCACCCGCTTCGCCGAAGACGTGTAAGACTTCGCGTCGTTCGTTGACCAGGATCGCCGCGCCGATCGTTTCGCCTAGCAGCTGGTCGTAGACCCGCATGAGATGGGTGTCGCCCGACAGCGGCAACGCATTTTGCGGGGTGATGCTCGGGACTGGCGCGCGCCGCATCGACGGTGTCCGTGTCGGCAGTCGTGTCGGTGAAATCAGGCGAACATCGCGGCGTTTGCGGTAAATCCGCCAATGCGAGTCAATCGTCTCGAACTCGTCCCGGAACGGCTGGGTCGTCTCCGACGGGCCGAGGAACATGAACCCGTTGGCGTTCATCGCGAAGTGCAGCAGCGAGATCACCTGCGTCTGCAACGGCTTCTTAAAATAGATCAGGACGTTGCGGCACGTCACCAGGTCCATCCGCGTGAACGGCGCGTCGCTGATGAGGTTGTGTGTCGCGAAGGTGATCATCTGCCGCAAGCGCGGCGTGACCTGAAACTCGGTGCCGACCGAGGTGAAGTACTCGCTGAGCCGGTCGGGCATGACTTCGCGGAGCCGGTCGGCGGGATAGCGGCCGGTCGCCGCGAAGTCGACCGACGAGCGGTGCGCGTCGGTGGCGAACACGCGGATCGGTTGGTTCTCGCGGCCCAGCCGGCGACGCTCCTCGTCCAGGAGCATGGCGATCGAGTACGCCTCCTCACCGGTCGCACATCCCGCGACCCACACGCGCACTTCTTCCTGCGGGCCGCGCTGTTCGAAAATCTCCTTGATCGCACTGCCGCCCAGGCTTTGGAATGCTGCGGCGTCGCGGAAGAACTGCGTCACGCCGATGAGCAGGTCCTTGTAGAGTTGGTGCAACTCGTCGGGATCGTTCTTGAGCCGATCGACGTACTGATTGATGTTGTCGTCGGTCCCGAGCATGATCCGCCGCTCGATCCTGCGGTGGACCGTGGACGGCTTGTACAGGGAGAAATCAATCTCGTGCTCGGTGTTGAGCAGGCGCAGCACGCCCTCCATGCCTTCGAGCGTTTCGTCGTCCTGATCGGTGAACGACGGCAGCCGGCTCGGGTCCTCGGCGTAGGCCGCGAGGAAGCTGGGCATCTCGTCGGGCGCGAGGGCGACATCGACGGCGCCTGTGTCGGAAGCCGCACGGGGCATGCCGGTGAACTTGGCACTGACCTTGTCCTGGACGATGACAATGCCGCCGGCTTTCTTGATGTCGGCGATGCCGCGTGAGCCGTCGGTGCCGGTGCCGGAGAGGACGATCGCGACGGCCTTGTCACCGCAGTCCTTGGCCAGCGACCGGAAGAACACGTCGATCGGCAGCGGGGGCTGCTCGTCGTCGCGCTCCTGCTCGAAGAGGCGCAGCACGCCGTCCTCGATGATCATGTTCTTTCGGGCCGGGATCAGGTAAATGGCATCGCGGCCGACCGCCATCCCGTCCTCGACCCGGCGGATGGGTAACGACGTGTGACGGGCCAGAAGCTCGCTCATCAGCGACGGGTAATCCGGCGAGAGGTGTTGCACCACGACGAACGCCATACCCGTGATCGGCGGCGTTGCGGCGAAGAACTGTTCGAGCGGCTCGAGTCCGCCGGCGGACGCACCAATTCCTACGATAAACGTTGGCCGTGCTAACTCTTGGGTTGATTCCGCAGTTAAGTCCTGGGTCACTTTGTCGCATTATGCGGATGCGCGACCGATCACAACCGGAAACACGGCTTCAAAACATTGGGGATGTGAATCTACCCAAATGGGGAGTGTCGCAGGACCGATTCGGGGGGAGTGCGTCATGAAGGACTCGAACCTTCAACCCGCTGATTAAGAGTCAGCTGCTCTGCCAGTTGAGCTAATGACGCGGCGAGCGGGATTAGTAGGCGTTGCCGACGCGGGCGGTCAACCGTTGGCGGAGGTTTCTTCGTCTTCGTCGGGGCGGGTGTCGACGTAGCCGGTGCGGGCCATGAGTGATTCGCGGCTCAGCCAGGTCGCGTCGAAGCCTTCGACGCTGGCCCCGCCGAGTAGCCCGGTGCGGAGTTGTTCGTCGGCCCGACGGAGAAGGCCCGCCTTGCCGGTGTCGTTTTCGTAGATGGTGTTCACGTCGTTGACCTTCACGGCGGCGGCCATCATCGCATCAGGCAGCGGGATCCCGCCGACGTCGACGCCGGTGCTCCATAGCAGGATGAGGTTGGCGGTGAACGCCGAGCCGGCGGTGCCGGCGTCTTCTTCCGACACACCCTCGAGCTGCACCGGGGCGTAAACACTGACCTGTTCGGCGGTGCTGGCTTCCACGCCGGCGAAGTCGGACTCGGCGATTTCCCCGGCCCGGGCGACGGCGGCGAGCATCGCTTGTGTCTTCTTCCAATCTTCGACTACCTGTGTCCGCACCGGTTCGAGGTCCGTCGCCGGTTCGCTCTTGGCCGCATCGGTAACGCGGAACAGGTAGTAGTTCTCACCGGCCAACTCCTGCAGCGGGTCGGACGGGGTCAGCAGGGGCAGGCCGGTACCTTCGCTGGGTGTGCCTTCGAGGATCACCTCGTTGGTGATCGCGGCCTGTGCGAAGGAGCGGAGGTTCTGGATGTTGCCGGTGAACGCGCCGCCGATGCCGTCGAGGCGTTGGAGCTCGGTACCACTGCGGAACCGATCCGCGAGGCTCGTGACGGCCGGTCGGACATCGAACCGTTCCTCGGCTTCGTCCGCGAGTTGTTGGAGGTATTCGAAGCTGTCGAGGTTGTCGATCGTGGCCACGTCACCGCCGCGCTCGGCGGCACGGTTGGCCTGGGCGTCGGCGGTCATTTGATTGCGGAGCAGGTCGATGATCTTGACCAGCCGTTCATCGACCAGGGGACGGATGGCGGCTTCGCGGATGTCTTCCTGCACCGACTCGGGCAACTCGCCATAGGTCGTGCCCGACAGATCGGTCGGTTCGTCGGCCGACGGCTCGGGGAGAGCGGGGCCCAGCGGCTCGGTCTCCGTTTCGGTTTCGGGTTCGGCGTTGGCTTGGTCCACCGCCGCCGCCCAGCGGTTGCGATCTTCCTCGTAGGTTTTGATCGCTTCCTTTTGCCACTCGAAGTCGGTCTTGCTCGCCACGATGGCGTCGCGGACATCGGCCCGAGCGACGGTGAAGTACTGAACCTTGGCGCGGTTCTGCAACCGATAGCCGACGCCGAACGGGTTGTCCTTGCCGACCTGTCCGGGGTTCTGGTCGGCGTACTTGTTGAAGAACGCCGTCAGGTCCGCGTCGGTCGGCTCGCCGACGGTTTCGAGGAACGGCTCGGCGTCGATCAGGTGGTAGTCCGTCGTGAGCAGCACCGCCGACCGGACGGCCTGGGCTTCGCGGAGCGGCTTGCTGATCTTGAGCGATCCCCCGGCAAGCAGGGCACGGAGGTTTTGCAACGTGAGTAGATCGGCGACCGCGCCTTGGAAAGCGAGCTTGGTCTGATCATCTGCCTCCGCGTAGGTCACGAGATCGGGGCCGACGGCGAACTTCAGGATGTCCTCGGTGATCGTGCCGTTGATCATGTCCTGGGTCGGCACGATCCCACGCTGCTCGGCCTCGATCATCGCCAGCAGCAGCAGCAGCGGATCGGAAGAGAACTCGCCGATGCGTTGAATCTGCGATTCCTGCGGCACCGTCGGGAAGAGCGTGATCAGCGCCGGTACGCCGCCTTGTTCGCCGACGGGGATATACAACGAGTTGAGCCGGCGGAGTCGGGCTTCGGCGTTGTTCAGGTCCTGCGTGGTCAGGCCCATGCCGCCGGGGATTTCGCCGACGCTTGGGCCGCTCCCGCCCTGCAACGCGGCAGGGGGGAGGATGAAGACGATCATCAAACCGACCCCGACAAAAATCAGGATCTTCTTGCCGTGGTTTTCGAGCAGGCGGTACATGGAAACGGATCGTAGGACTCGACGACCCGCCGGGGCGGTGTTTGAAGTCGATGCCCACAGCCCGACCCGAAATCCATGTGGGTCACATGTCTCCGAGCTTCCGTTCGGCGACGGCGGCTTCGTCGCTGGCCGGGTACTCCTCGGCGACCGCTTCGTACAACTGCCGGGCCGTGGCCGTCTCGCCGATTTGTGCGTGAAGGTCGGCGACTTTGAGCAGGGATGCCGAGACGTGCGGGGCATCGGGGATCGACTCGAAGTGAGCGACGACCTTCATGTAAGCCAAGGCCGCGTCGAGGATTTTCTGGCGGTCCTGACCGGCGCGGGCCTCGGCGATGTTGGCCAACGTGAACAAGGCAGACGCTTGCTGGCGGGGCAGTGCGAAGAGCTTGGCGTTGTCGTTGATCGCCGCGGCGGCTTCGTCGAGATCGCCGCTGTCGAGCGCGAGTTGGGCCTGACTGAGCTTGAGGTCGGCCAGTTGGGCCGTGCCGAGCCCGCTGCCGTCGGCATCGCCGGCGAGGACGGTGAGCCGCTCGATGATCTTCGCGGTCTCGGCGTTGTCCTTCCGGCCACGCTCGACGTCCAGCAGCAACGACAGCAACGCCTGCTCCACCTCTTCCGACGGGCGGCGGGCCAGTGCTTCGCGCAGCTCATCCGCAGCCTCGTCGAGTTGCCCGATCTTGTTCGGTGCGGCCGGCTTGCGGGTGGTCGCTTCCGTCGGAGCTTGCTCGGCAAGCACGACATAACCGGCCACCGCGTCCTCGAACCGACCGACCTCCATGGCCGCGGTCATCAGCCGAGTCGCCGCGTAACGTTTCATCCATTCGGGGAATCCGCCGCGGATCGTCTTGAGATAGCCGTCGGTCGCTTCGCCGAACTTTCGGCTGGTGAACGCGATCTCCGCTTCGTTGAACCCGCGCTGGCCATCAAGTTCGAGGCGGGCGACCTCATTGATCGGTCGCGTCGACTCACGCCCTTGGCTGTTGCGAAACCGTAACTCATCCCCGTCGATCCCGATCACCTCGACCCGCGCGAACGAAAGCCCCGTCGTGGTGTACACCGTGTCCGCTACCGCCAGCGCGGCGATCGACAAAGAAACAACTGCGGCAAGAAGTGTGCGACGAAGCATGTCACGATCGTACCCGCGAACCATGAACGGGACGAACAACGGGACCGGACAATCGATCTGCAAGTGCAGCAGGGGAGACTCGAACTCCCACGGGTTGCCCCACTGGTACCTAAAACCAGCGCGTCTGCCAATTCCGCCACTGCTGCGGGCGTGGTGCAACGGTAGGCCGGCTGTCGCGCGGTCGATTCGGTGTGCGGATGTCGTTACAACATGCGCGTGAAAATCGGTACCTACTACTACCCGGAACAGTGGCCGCGTGATCAATGGGAGCGCGATCTGGACAACATCGTCGCCGCCGGCCTGCAACTGACACACTTCGCGGAGTTCGCCTGGCACGCGCTGGAACCGGAAGAAGGGCGGTACGAGTTCGGCTGGCTCGATGAAGCACTCGACCTGTGTGCCCAGCGGAACCTGGAAGTGATCCTGTGTACGCCGACGGCGGTCGTGCCGCAGTGGCTCTTGCAGAAGAACCCGGAGATCCTGTTCCAGTTCTCCGACGGGCGACGCATCCGCCCCGGCGGTCGTCGGCACTACAGCCCGACCTCGCCGGTGATGCTCGAACACACCGACCGCATCGTCGGCAAGATGGCCGAGCACTTCGGCGATCGTCCCGGCGTCGTCGGGTGGCAGATCGACAACGAACTCTCTGGCAGCGGTATCTTCGACTACTGCAAGGAAACGTTCGATCAGTCCGAACACACCCACGTCGCGTTCCGCAAATGGCTCAAGGAAAAGTACGGCGACATCGAGACGCTCAACGCCGCGTGGGGCAACCAGTTCTGGCGGACCGATCGCACGAACTTCGAGCAGATCCGCATGCCGCTGGACCGTCGGCCGGACTTTGCCAACGGCCACGCCACGCTCGACGCCAGCCGGTTCTGGTCGAAGGTCTGGGCCGACTTCACGCGTCGCCAGGTGGACCTGCTCCGCCCGCACATCGGCGACCGGTTCACCACGACCAACTTCATGAGCTACCACGCCGACCTCGACCCCGAAGACGTTAGCGATGTGCTCGACGTGACGGGCATCGACGTGTACCCGGTTGCGTCGTTCGACGGGCCCTACGAGACCGAGGCCGAGTACCGCACTGCCGACCCGGCGATGCTCGACACCGTGTACAACCACATGGCCGCGAGCAACGCCGGGAACCGCTGGGCATTGCTCGAAGTGCAGCCGGGGCAACTCAACTGGTCGGGCGTTGCCAACCGTCTCGCACCGGGCGCGACCAAGCTCATGCTTTGGCAGGCGATCGCCAAGGGTTGCGAGTTCATCACCGTTTATCGCTGGCGGCAACCGCTCTGGGGCGGGGAGATGCACCATGAAACCCTCGTCAAGCACGACGGCGTCACGCTCTCCGACGCGGGGATCGCGTTCAAGGAGGTCGCCGCCGAACTCAAGGCGATGGCCCCGGAGAACAACGCGACCTACGAACCGCTGATGGTCGAGCCGGACGGCCCCGTTGTCGGCATCGCGCATGAACTCGATCAGCAGTGGTGGACCATGACGGTCCCGCAGCAGGAGGGTTGGTCGCAGTCGGGCTGGGTGCAGCGCTGGCACGAATCGGCGGGCCGGCTCGGGCTGGACACGAAGATCGTGCGCCCCGACGGCAGCAACTGGGCCGACTGCCCGGTCGTCGTGTTGCCGGCGGTGCAGATGATCGAGGACGACTGGCCGGGCAAGTGGCGGCAGTACGTCGAAGCCGGCGGGCATTTGGTCATCACCTGCCGGACGGCGTGGCAGAACAAGCTCGGGCACATCCACGAAGCCAAGCTCGCCGAGCCGATCCACGATCTCATCGGCGGCGAGATCAAAACCTATGACGGGCTACCGGTCGGCAACTACGAACACGTCGAGATGGGCGGCACGCGGTACGATTGGCGGATGTGGTCCGAGCAGGTCGAGCCGACCGACGCGGAGGTCTGGGCACGCTATGCCGACGGGCTCAACGAGGGCCGTGCCGCGGTGCTGAGCGCGAAGCGTGGCAAGGGGCGGGTGACGTTCCACGGTGTCTACGACCGTGGGCCATTGTCGCACGCGGTGATGCAGCGTGTCGCGGATGCGGCAGGGTTGATGACGTCGCCGTTGCCGCCTCGGGTGCGGGTGTACAAACGAAACGGCTGGACGGTCAGGATCGACGCGAGTTCGATCAAGCCGAGCGTGGAAGTGATACCACCCTCATGACCGAACCGCATTGCGGAGCAACGCAACTTGGCGCTGAAACTGCTTCGATTGCGCTTAGCTACGTTGCTCCGCAACGCGGTTCACCCTCAGTGCAACGCCGCAGCGCTCTCGTCGAGGTCGACGGCGGCCGTCTCGTCCTCCGGCAGACGCAGCGACTCGATCATCGCTTGCACTTCCGGTTCAGGTGGCTTGCAGAAGGGCATCAGGCCGAGCGTCACCGCGAAGTTCACCAACATGCCGATGGTGCCGATGCCCTTGGCGTTGATCCCGAAAATCCACGGCTCACGCAGCCAACTGCCCGGCTCGCCGAAGAGCAGCGCCGCGGTCTCCGTGCCGAGGATGTTGTCGCCGGTCTGCGTGAGGATGTAGAAGCCCGTGAACGTGATGCCGACGACCATGCCCGCAACGGCGGGGATGGCGGAGAGGCGTTTGGTGAAGATGCCTAGCACGATCGCGGGGAAGAACGACGCCGCCGCCAGGCCGAACGCGAACGCCACGACCTCGCCAACGAAGCCCGGCGGGTTGACGCCGAAGTACCCGGCCACCATGACCGCCAACGCGATCACGATCCGCCCGACCAGCAGGCGCTGCTTCTCCGACGCCTGCGGGTTCATCACGCGGAAGTACAGGTCATGCGCGACCGACGAGGAGACGACCAACAGCAACCCGCTCGCCGTCGAGAGTGCCGCCGCCAATCCGCCGGCGGCGATGAACGCGATGATCCAGTTCGCGAGGTTCGCCATCTCCGGGGTTGCGAGCACGATCAGGTCCGCGTCGGGTTGGAACTTCGCGCCCAGTTCGCGCAGCTGTGTCATGGCCGAATCCGCGCCGCCGCGTTCGATCACCCAGCCGGTCGGGTCGGCGTTGATCGCGTCGCGCGTCTCCGGCGGCAGGGCGGAGATGTTGAGCAACTCGTTGGTCTCGTCGGCGGCGTAGCGGACGGTGCCGTCGCCGTCGAAGTCGACCCACGCGATCAGCCCCGCCGACTCGTTCCAAGACGTGTACCACTGCGGCAACTCCTCGACGCTGCGCCCGTTGAGCCCGGCGACCGGGTCGATCATGTAGTACCGCGCGAACGCACCGACCGCCGGCGCGGTGAGGTAGAGCATCGCGATGAACAGCAGCGCCCAGAACGCCGACCATCGCGCCGCCGCGACGTTCTTCACCGTGTAGAACCGCACGATCACGTGCGGAAGTCCCGCGGTGCCGGCCATGAGCGCGACCGTCACGCAGAACACGTTGAGCATCGACCAGCCCGATTGCGTGAACGGCTCGGTGTAGCTGCCGAAGCCGAAGTCGGTGTTGATCTGGTTGAGCTTGTCGAGCAGATACGGTCGAGCGGGATCGACGGATTCGAGCACCTGGCTGCCGAGGCCGACCTGGGGGATGGGGTTGCCGGTGAGCTTGATGGAGATCGCGATGGCGGGGATGAGGAACGCGGTGATCAGCACCCAGTACTGGGCGACCTGCGTCCAGGTGATGCCCTTCATCCCGCCAAGGGTGGCGTAGATGAAGACGATGACCATGCCGATGAATACGCCTTGCTCGAGCGAGACGTCGAGGAAGCGACTGAACACCACGCCGACGCCTTTCATCTGGCCAACGACGTAGGTGAACGACACGAAGATCGCGCAGATGACGGCGACGAAACGCGCGATGTTCGCCCGGCTCGGATAACGATCGCCGATGAAGTCGGGCACCGTGTAGCTGCCGAAACGCCGCAGGTACGGTGCGAGCAGCAGCGCGAGCAGGACGTACCCGCCGGTCCAGCCCATGAGGTAGACGCCGCCGGCGTAGCCGCTGATCGAAATCAGCCCGGCCATCGAGATGAACGATGCGGCGCTCATCCAGTCGGCGCCGGTGGCCATGCCGTTGGCGATCGCCGGGACGCCTCGTCCGGCAACGTAGAACCCCTTGGTGTCCTTCACCCGGCTCAACCACGCGATGCCCAGGTACAGGGCAAAGGTCAGCCCGACGAAAATGTACGTCCACGTTTGTGTACTCAAGCGTCCGGCTCCTCTCGCGGTGGTCTCGCCGTTGTTGGTGCCGCCGAGCGGTGGCAAGTACAACGTAAGTGGATTTGCAACAATCACAAGTTACCGCGACTCTCGGCCCACTGAACCAACGTCCCAACATCCTGTTCCTGATGACGGACCAGCAGCGGTGGGACGCGCTGGGTTGCGTGTCGTCGCACATGCGCACGCCCAATCTCGACCGATTGGCCCGGCGGGGCGTGCGGTTCGAAAACTGCTACACGACCGCTCCGCAGTGCGTGCCGGCACGAATCAGTCTCGCCACCGGGCTTTACCCGCACACAACCGGCGTTTGGAAAAACCAACCGGTGTGCCTTTCGCCACGCTGCCCGACGTGGATGCGAGTTCTCCGCGAAGCCGGCTATCGCACGAGCCTGTTCGGCAAGACACATCTGCACGAGCACGGCGGCGACCTGCGTGAGCGTGAGCATTTGCTTCACGCCTACGGCCTCGACGACGTCGACGAGATCGGCGGGCCGCGGGCCAGCGCGTCTCTGTTGAGTCACATGACCGCGCGGTGGGAGGCGTTGGGTTTGTGGGAGGCGTATCGCGCCGACTACGCCGATCGGTTCGCGACGAAGCCGCATGTGGTACGGCCGACGGTGCTGCCGGACGAGGAATACGCCGATGCGTACGTCGGTCGGCGAGCGCGGGAGTACCTTGCCGACTACGACCGGGGGCAGCCGTGGATGTGCTGGGTGAGCTTCGGTGGGCCGCACGAGCCGTGGGATACGCCGGCGTCGTGGGCGAAGAAGTTCGACCCGGCCGACATGCCACGGCCGACGCTCCGGGCGGGGTGGATGTCGCAAGGAGACACGACGCTGTCGTCCCTCTGCAAGCACTGGCCGGATGGTTTTGACGCTGATGACGTTGCGGCGATGCGTGCCGACTATGTCGCCAACGTGGCGTTGATCGACGACCAGATCGGCCGACTCTTTGACGTGCTTGAGGAGCGTGGCGAACTCGACGACGCGGTGATCGTCTTTACCTCCGACCACGGCGAACATAACGGCGATGCCGGGCTGATTTACAAGGACACGTTCCTCGACGGCTCTGCCCGGATCCCGATGATCGTGAGCACCCCGGACGGTGCGCGAGGGGCGGTGGCGTCGACGCCGTGTGAGCTGATTGACGTCGGCCCGACGCTGTGCGCCGCGGCTGGCGTCGAGATTCCGCACCGACAGTTCGGCCGTTCGTTGCTGCCGGCGGCGTCAGCGCCCGATGCGTCGGTCCGCGATCACGCCGTCAGTGAGTTCGACGGCGAACTGATGCTCGCGACGCAGGATCGCAAGCTCATGCTCGATCCGCGCGGCGAGCCACATGCGTTGCTCGACCGTCGCGACGATCCGGCCGAGCAATGCAACCTTCTCGGCACCGTGGCCATGGACGAATTGCTGGGCGCGTCGCGCCGCTTTCTGATGAGCACCCAATTGCACGAGCCGCGCGAGATTGTCGCGCGGCCCGAGGACTTGGTGCGGCAGGCTGGAACTACTGCTTGAGCGCTGCGTGCAGATATGCGTAGAGCGCCGTCTTGCCGCCCATGGTTTGCTGGGGCGTGAACTCGTTGTTGCAGAAGCAGAACCAGTTGTCCCAGAGGGCTTCGCCGTGGGGCCAATGCTCTTCCCAGGCGGGATAGCCTTTGTCGCTCATCCAGCCGGGGTTGGCCATCCAGCTTTCGCCCCATTCCTTCTGGTTCATGTAGGGCGTGTGGCCGGGGTGAACGCCGGGGAAGCCGTCGTTCCGACCGGAGGTGTACGCCTCGACGATGTACGGCTCTTCGGCACCGGTCATCAGGATCAGGTTGAGCGGGTTGCGACCCAGCGAGTAGTCGGCCTCGGCGAGCAGGGCGGCGAGGATCTCGTTCTGCTTCGCTTCGTCGATGTCGCCGTAGCGATGCGCGAGCATGAGCGGGCTGACTTCGATGACGGTCTGGAACCAGCCATAGTCGCTGTAGCTGCTGCGGCGTGACGGGAAGTTGGCGTTGGGCTTGAGGTGCTTGTTCTCGGCGTCGTCGACGATGACCTGCTTCACGGCTTCGAGCACGTCGGGGTGGCCGATTTCCCGTTCACCTTCATCGGCGGCGGAGAGGTATGCCAGTGCGGCCCATGACTTCATGAAGTCCGGCTTGCCGATGAGCGAGCCTGTCTCGTCGATCTCGAGCAGCTCGACGTAAGCGTCTTCGTACTTCTTTTCGCCGGTGAGCTTGTAGAGGTACCCGGCCGCCATGGCCCGGAGATCCCGGCCGCGCATGCCGCTGTTGCCGACGTGGTGCATCGTGTCGAGGTCGCCATCGCCGCCGCGCTCGTAGGCGTCCAGTGCCGTGGCGAGGTAATCGTCAGCGAGTTCGGATTGCCCGGCGAGCCGATAGGCGTCGGCGAGCATCGCACACATCGCGGCGTTGGCGTGAGCCATCCACGGCGCGGCGGCCGCCTGGTAGGCGTGGGTGTGTTCCTTGACCGGGTTGTTGATGCCGAAGCTGAAGTTACCGTCGCCGTCACGGAGGCGACGCCAGTAGTCAGCTTCGTTGGCCGCCGAGTCGAGCAGGTCGGGAATGCCGTTGCCACTCTCGGCGATGTTCAGGTCATCGTTACCGAGCTGCTCCGGCATCATGGTGTATGGCAGCAGCAACTCGAAGACGATGTTGATGTGCTGGAAGCGTCGGTCCCAGTCGAGCGCGTCGGAGTGACCGCCGTAGGCGTTGGGGTTGTCGGGTGAACCTTCCTCGACGTAAGCGGACCAGTCCTTGTTATCCCACGGGTCGCCGCCGAGGCTGTTCCAGTCGGGATGGTTGGGCGACATGGTGGTGCGGATGACTTTGAACCCGGGAGGGTCTGCGGGGATGCCGGCGTCATTGCCCTCGGGGATGAACCGCGGCTGCCGCGGCGGGGGCATGTCGTCGCCCATCACGGCGGTCTTCGCATCGGTCATCGGCTCGCCGATCCGCATGTAGTAGAAGCCAAGCACGCTCGTCGCGAACGGCTCTTCGTACACGTTCGGCTCGATCACGAAGTCTCGGCTCGCGCCCACGCCGTCAACGACCAGTCGGAAGGTGCCTTCGCCCTCGAAATCGGAAAAATCGCATGTCCACACGGGCGAGCCGGTCAAGTCCCAGTTGCCGTATTCCTGGCCGCGATCCGCGTGGAACGCCACGGCCCCGACCTCGATGAGTTCTTCGGTCTCGACGTTGTAGAGCGAAACCGTGTTGCCCTCGTAGTCGGCATAGTCGCGCGGCCCGCCATCGCCGAGGAACATGTACAAGTCGGCCGACTTCATGACCGTCTGCGTCGGGTCGTAGCCAATGAGGTTGACCTTGATCGCCTCGCTGACCGACGCGGTCGGCTCGTAGGTGAAGGTTGCCGACTGCTTGTCGGAGTTCATGTTTTCGAACGAGACGGTGTAGGTGTGTCCCGGTTCGAGTCGTTCCGGCAGTTCGAGGAAAATGGTGTGCTCGAGCGTGTACTCGGGTTCGGGCCATTGGCCGGGCACGCCGTTGACCTTGGTTTTGCGGAACGCGTTGACCGGCTGCATCGCGCCCATGCCGCCATCGGCTTCGAACACGATCGAGTAGTTCGTGACGTTCTGGGCCGCGTCGACGTCGAGCGGCGGGTCGTGGCGGACGACGGTGTCGACGCCGTGTGACTCGTGGCCCTTGAACGCGTCTTCGCCCTTGCCGTCGTCGGAGCGGAGTACATCGCCGTCCTCGAAGTGGAGCATGACATGCCGGTCGTCGACGGGGCGAACTTCGACGAGCTTGGCACCGTGGGCGGCGGAGACGAACGAGGTGGCCGCGACGATGGCGGCGAGTTTCAACGAATGATTCAGCGAGAGTGTCATGGGTTCCTCCTCAGCGGCCGTGGACTCGGACGCGGTACTTTCGATCGATCAGCGCCATGCCGATCGCGTAGACAAACACGAGCACAACGAAGACGGCGATCGCGCCTTGCTGTGCGAACCAGAAGCCCAGCGGATACCCGCCGAGCTTGATGGGCTTGAGCACGTCCGCGAGCAGAATGCCGAAGCCGAGGCCGACGACTGCCCAGATCGCGAGCAGTATCAGCGACAGCGTGATGGTCGAACGCCAATGCCGTTGGCCGGCCTCATCCTGTGTCATGTCGGACCTCCTCGGGGCCAAATGTAAAGGTAATCGTAAGCGCTTGCAAATCGCCGGCGTGTCGTGGCCGTCGGTGTCGTTTTGCCGCAGGGTAACGGCTTGCGGACATTTTTGGTCGGCAGTCCGTTGCGTTATGCTCGCCGCCCCCGAGGAAACCCATGTCTGACAACATCCAATCGTTCGAACAGGAAAGCCGCGTCTTCGATCCGCCGGCTGCGTTTTCTTCCAGCGCCCACATCAAGTCGATGGACGAGTATCGAGCGCTCTGGCAGCGGTCGATCGACGATCCGGACGGCTTCTGGGGCGAAGTCGCGCAGACGTTCGATTGGATGAAGCCGTACGACAAGGTCTGCGAGTTCGAAGCGCCTGATGCCAGGTGGTTCGTCGGCGGTCAGACCAACATGGCCCACAACTGTCTCGACCGGATTATCGCCGAGGGCAAAGGTGACAAGACGGCGCTGCTCTGGGAGAGCGAGCCCGTCGATGACGCCGGCAAGCCCGAGGTCCGTGCGATCACCTATGGCGAGCTCAAGAGCATGACCTGTCGCATCGCCAACGGGCTCAAAGCGTTGGGCGTGGGCAAGGGCGATGTGGTCACGATCTACATGCCGATGATCCCGGAGGCCGTGGCGGCGATGCTCGCTTGCACGCGGATCGGCGCACCGCACTCGGTCGTGTTTGCCGGCTTCTCCGCCGGCGCGATCGCCGACCGCATGAACGACGCCGGCAGCAAAGTCATCCTCACCAGCGATGGCTCCTACCGACGCGGCAAGGTGCTGCCACTCAAGACGACCGTCGACGAAGCGCTCGCCAACGTCCCTCACGCCGAGAAGTGCGTGGTGTTCAAGCGGTGCGGCAACGACGTGCCGATGACCGATGGCCGCGACTATTGGGACAGCGAGTTGTTCAACGCCCAGCCCGACGACTGCGCCGCCGAGCCGATGGACAGCGAGGACCTGCTGTTCGTCCTCTACACCAGCGGCTCGACCGGCAAGCCCAAGGGCATCATGCACACCACCGCCGGGTACATGACTTATGCGTACCTGACGACCAAATACACCTTCGACATCCACGAGGACGACGTGTACTGGTGTACCGCCGACGTCGGCTGGATCACCGGGCACTCGTACATCGCTTACGGGCCGCTGCTCAACGGCTCGACTTGCCTGATGTACGAGGGGGCGCCCAACTACCCGGAGTGGAACCGGTTCTGGGACATCGTCGAGCGTCACAAGGTCACCGTGTTTTACACCGCCCCGACCGCGATCCGTGCGTTCATGAAGGCCGGCGTCGAGCATGTCGAGAAGCACGACCTTTCCTCGCTGCGCATGCTCGGCACGGTCGGCGAGCCGATCAACCCTGAAGCGTGGATGTGGTACCACGAGCACATCGGCGGCGGGAAGTGCCCGATCGCCGACACGTGGTGGCAGACCGAAACGGGTGGTCACATGGTCACGCCCGTCCCTGGTGCGACGCCGACCAAGCCCGGCACCGCGACGCTGCCGTTCTTCGGCATCGACGCCGCGATCGTCGACCGGCAGGGCAATGAAGTCCCGCCCAACGAGGGCGGCCTGCTCGTCATCCGCAAACCCTGGCCGTCCATGCTCCGTGGTGTCCTCGGTGACCGTGACCGGTTCGTCAAAACGTATTGGTCCGACGTGCCAGGCATGTACTTCTCCGGCGACGGCGCACGCCGGGACGACGACGGCTACTTCTGGATCATGGGACGCATGGACGACGTGCTCAACGTGTCCGGCCACCGCTTGGGCACTGCCGAGATCGAGAGTGCGCTGGTCGCCCATGAAGCCGTCGCCGAGTCGGCGGTCGTCGGCATGCCTCATGACGTCAAGGGCGAAGCGGTGTGTGCGTTCGTCACGCTCAAGACCGGCTTCACCGCCGACGACGAGTTGACCAAAGTGCTCAAAAAGCAGGTCCAAACCGAGATCGGCGCCATCGCCCGCCCTGACGAGATCCGCTACGCCGAGGCCCTGCCCAAGACCCGCAGCGGCAAGATCATGCGGCGCCTGCTGCGCCAAGTTGCCGCCGGTAAGGAAGTCACCGGCGACGTCACCACGCTCGAAGACTTCAACGTCGTGCAGAAACTCCAGGGCGGGGGCGATGGATGATGCCTCGGCTACGCGAGCGGCCAGCGGATGTTTGGTCAGGGTTTCCCTCACGACCGGAAGCGGGTGACTTTGTGAACATTTTCACAAGGGCTTGTTTCCGGGTTGCCCTCTAGGTGATAGGTTTTTCACATGCACTATCCGGCCATTTTGCTCTTCGGGCCGCCGGGGTCGGGCAAGGGGACCCAGGGGCGGGTGCTCTCGGCGATTCCCGGGTTCTTCCACTCCGCGACCGGCGACATCTTCCGCTCGCTGGACCTGCACTCCGAAGCCGGGCGGATCGCGTGGGAGTACTCCTCGCGCGGCGAGCTCGTGCCCGATGCGTTCACCGTCGACATCTGGAAGCAGTACATCCGCGGCATGGAGCTGATCAACCGCTACCACCCGGAGTCCGAGGCGTTGGTCCTCGACGGGATCCCGCGCAGCGTCGAGCAAGCTCGGTTGCTCACCGACACGATCGACGTCCGCCGGATCATCTACCTGCGGGCCGACAAGGAAAAGATGGTCGAGCGCCTGCGGCGTCGCGCGCTCAAGGAAAACCGTGTTGACGACGCCAGCGACGACGTCATCCGCAAACGCCTTGACGTCTACGAGCGTGACAGCAAGCCGCTGCTGGACTTCTACGGCCGTCAGCTGGTCAGCACCGTCGACGCGACGATGAACCAGATTCGAGTGACCCAGGCGATCATCGACATCATCGCGCCGATCAAGGAACAGCTCGACGCCGAGCACGATGCGGCCGACGAACTTCGTGAGATGAGCCGCAAATAACGCGGGGCCGTTTCGTCGCCTACTTGTTCACCCGTTCGATGTACGACCCATCGGAGCAGCTGACGCGGATGAGTTGGCCGGCCTCGATGAACGGCGGGACCTTCACGACCAAGCCGGTCTCCATCGTGGCGTCCTTGGTCTGGTTGGTGACGGTCGCGCCCTTGATGCCGGGCGGGCACTCCTTGACCTCGAGCTCGACGTTGTTGGGCAGTTCGTAGGTGACCAATTCCCCTTCGAGGAAGCTGGCGGTGATCTGCTCGTTGGGCTTGAGGAACTTGATGTCGTTGCCGATAACATCGGCCGGGATGGTGGACTGCTCGTAGGTCTCGTTGTCCATGAAGACGTAGCCGGTGCCGTCCTCGTAGAGGTATTCGACGGTGCGTCGGTCGAGGTTGGCGGTCTCGATGTCGTCGGTAGCACCGACGCGCTTGTTCTGGATGGTGCCCTTGCGGACGTCGCGCATCTTGAACTGGACCTTGGCCCGCAGGTTGCCGGGCGTGTTGTGGTCGGCTTCGGTGATGACGTAGAGGTTGCCGTCGATAATGACGGCCTGTCCTTTTCGGATGTCGCTGGCGCGCATGAGATTCTGTCCTTGGAGCTTCGAGTTTGGTCCTTTGCGTCGGAACCGCGTAAGTTCCGACGGTATCGCTGCCGCTCACCCAGGACAAATGACCAAGGACCAAGGACGACTCTCGGCGTTTCCCATCGCCATGTTCCTCGCGGTGAGCTGGACGTGGGTCATCGGCATGCACCTGCCGACGGTGCTCATGCGGGACATGGGCATCGGTGCGTGGCTGGTGTTCGCGCTGCCCAACGTCATCGGTGCGGCGGCCATGGGGCGGCTCGTGCCCTCGGCCGAGGCGTCACACGAGATGGAAATGCATCACGGCAAGGTGATGCAGGCGTTCGCCATCGTGACCGTCGCGTTTCACGTCTACTTCGCCGTGGCGATCCTGCGGCAATGGGTCGGCGAGATCCCCGCACTGGTCGCGGCGGCGGCGCTGGTGCTTTGCGTGGTTCGGCCGGTGTTTCCCGACCTCAAGTCGGCCATGCGTTGGTCGCCGGCGGTTTGGCTGGCGTCGGTGTTGCTCGTCGGCGTCGCGGTGGGCATCGGCGGGTTCGAGAAGGTCAACGCCTTTGCGCCCGGCGGCGAATGGGTCGGGCTCGGCATCGCGTGCCTGTTCGGCTTCGCGCTATGCCCGTACCTGGACCCGACGTTCCACTCGGCCCGACAAGCCGCCGGGGTTCGGGGGCCGCAGACGTTCGCGTTGGGCTTCGGCATCTTCTTCCTCGTGATGATCGGCGGGACGTTTCTGTGCGCCTCGATCATCCTTGACGGTGTCCCGCGATGGGCCGTCGCGTTGCTCGGCGGGCACGTCGTCTGGCAGTCGATCTTCACCGTCAGCGTGCATGTCCGCGGCATGACGGAACTGCACCGCCGGACGTGTCCGGGTGCGTGCGCGATCGGTGGCTTTTCGCGGCCGATGGCGGTCGGGCTGGCCGGGGCGGTGTTGCTTGCACTCGTCGACGGACTCGCAACGTGGTTCGTCGAAGTACCGGGGCGGTACGACTTGCCGGAGATCGGCTACCGCGTGTTCCTCGGCTTCTACGGGTTGATCTTCCCGGCGTACGTCTGGCTCGCCATGTTCCGACGCAACGCGCCGCCGACCCGCATCATCTGGATCGTGTACGCGGTCGTGGTCGTCCAGGCGTTGCCGTTCTTCGCGTACGGGTTCCTCGGCGGGTCGATGATCTGGGTCGGGGTCGGAATGGTGCCGGTGTTGCTCGGGAAGCTCGTTTTGCGTTCAGAGCAGACTTGAGAAGTCGGCGAGGTAGACGCGGCGCGTACCGGGGAAGGCGTTGAACGCGACCCACGTCCATGTGCGATCCCAGGCCGGGTGCGGGTCGACGCGGAGGATGCCGCCCTGGGGCGTTTTGCTCGGGATTCGGGCGATGCAGGTTTCTTCGTTCGTGTGCGTGTCGATCCAACGCAGCGGCGTCGTGCCGTCGCCGAAGGCGCGAGACTCGTGGGCGTAGACGTCGGTGAGCACATGCCGGTCGTCGGGGTGAACGGTGGGGTGTCCCGAGCCGTTGTCGAGTTCGGAGATCGCACGCAGGTTGGACCCGTCCAAGTCGACGCGACACAGGGTCATCAGCTCTTGCTCGATCCTCAGGTTGAGCGAGAGGGCGTTGCCGTCGGGGTGCCAGTTGATGTGGTGGCCGTCCTTGTCCCATTCGTCCGGGCCGACGCCGAGCTGCAGGTCCGTGCCGTCGGGTTTGCAGGTCAGGACGGCGTAGCGGGTCTGGCCGCGCATGTCATGGACGCCGAACGCGTCGGCCCCGTGCGTCGCCGAGTACCAACGCATGGTGAACAGCACGCGTTCGCCGGTGGGCGAGAACTTGGAGTGAAACCCGTACACGCGGAACTTCTCCGGATCGGTCAGTCCGAGCGGCTCGGCGAACTTGTCCGCCGCATCGGCAAGACTCACGGCGAGCGTGCGGGTGTTGGCCTCGACGTCGGTGATGAACAGTCCGTCGTCGGCGGGTGCGCCCTCGTTGAGCGGGACGGCGTCGTTGGGCAAGGCGACGCCGTAACCGCCCTGGGTGCGACGCATGGCTTTGGGGTTGGTGCCGCAGATGAGTCGGCCGTCGGGGCTGGCGTGATAGAGCGGGCCGTCGATGCGTCGGCTTTCGCCGGTGTGCGGGTTGAGCAGCACTGCATGGGGTGTCCAGTCCGACGTGTCACAATCGGAAAACAGCAGCGCGTCGTCCGAGCCGCCCCAGTTCACTTGCGCCCCGAGCTGCGGCTCCCAGCCCTGAGTCTGGGCGACGACGCGCTCGGTGCCTTCCCGCAGATCGACGACAACGATCTCCGCCACGTCGCCTGGTTTGGGCGTGCGCTGCTCTTGCGGCAAACGCGTCACCGCCAGATACCGCCCGCTCGGCGAGACCGGGGACGTGTCGAAGAACCGGTGCAGGTAACGACCCTCGCCCGGCGTCACGCACCAGATCGGAACCTTCGGTTCAAAATCGGTGTAACGCGGGAAGTGACGGTCCAGTTCGGAGGCGGTCGGCATGTGCCGAGCATAACGTCGCCGCCCCATGCCCGAAGTACCCTGGCAGCTACAAATCTTCATCGCCCAGATGGGCACCAGCGGCGTGCTTTGGACCGCCGTTTACGTGCTGATCATCGTGGCCGGTGCGAAAGACAAAGCCTGCGGGATGCCGCTCGCGGCGCTGTGTGCGAATCTCGCTTGGGAGTTCATCTACGTCTTCATCTACCCGCACCCGTGGTACCAACTGCCGGCCGACGTGTTGTGGCTGACGCTCGATTGCATCATCGCGTACCAGGCGGTGCGGTACTTCAACGCGAACCACCCGCGGCTCGAGCTTTGGCAGTTCCTCGGCATGTTTGCCGCGGGGCTGGTGACGGCCGGGTGTGCGATCGGGTTCATCGGCAACGCGTTCGACGATCCCGACGGCGTTTATGCCGCGTTCGCGCAGAACCTGATGATGAGCATCCTGTTTGTCGGCTGGCTC
This sequence comes from Planctomycetota bacterium, assembly GCA_039182125.1. Taxonomy (NCBI): domain Bacteria; kingdom Pseudomonadati; phylum Planctomycetota; species Planctomycetota bacterium. Next base: position 5,390 of record JBCDCH010000035.1, on the reverse strand, counting down.
GCCAATCGTGCGGGGCTGCCGGCGCAGCGGTTGAGCATCGCGATCCTCAAGATGCTCGGCACCCTCGCGGCAAGCTCGGCCTTCGTCACGTTTGTCTTCACCGATCCCGAGCAACAGGTCCGCAAGGCACCGCTCACGCCGCTGCTCGCTTTCCTGTTCACGGCAACGCTCGTGTTCGACTGCATGTACATCGCCGGCGTGTGGCGCCGCAAGCGGCGGATGACGTCCGCTAGTGCCTGATCGGGACGGACACGCTTTCGCTCGATCGGTCCCATAGATCGACGGTGGTGACGCGCACCGATGTCGTCCCTTCGGGTACCGGGCGGACAAGTGTCGTGCTGATCGGAAACACCGGGCTTAGCGAAACGAGTCCGTCGGGCGTGGCCGCTTCGACGAGATAGCCACGGAGTCGGCGCGGGTCGCCGGCGTCGGTCCAACGCACCAGCACCTCGTCGCCGTGCAGCCCGTTCACGATCCGGGCACGTACGTCGCCAGGCACCGGCGGACCATCCATCGGCTCACGGCTCAGGATCACCAACGCCATCCCGTGCATCGGCACCTCGATCTCGATCGGGCCGTCCGGCACGTCGGCGACTTCGACGTCGACCTCTGCCGCATCGCGCATGGCGGCGAGCAACTCGGCGCTGGGCGTCTCCGGACCGTCGGCCGCGTCCCACATGCGTTTCGGATGGGTGCGCTCCTGATCAATCCGGCGGATCGCCAGCTTTGACCACGCGTCGGTGCCGCTGGCGATGTCGAGAGTGACAGTGGCGTTCCCGGTGGCTGACGAGTCGTCGGCATGATGCGTGACGAGGATTGCCAAGTCGCCGGCCGGGGTAATCGACGCGAGGCAAAACACACTTGCGGCCGGGTCGGACGACTCGACGGCGACGGTCCGGTTACCCAGCAGCGCCATGAGCGTCATGCCTTCGAGCACTGGCTTCTTCACCATCGAAACGCCGACGATCTCGTCGTCGACGGTCCGTGTGAACGGCACCATCACCGACCGCTGCCCCCAATCGCCGAGGAAGCCGTGGTCGTTGCTCATCAGCGCGAAGTCCGCATCGCTGCGCACCATTTCGTCGAGTTGCCGGTGGACCAGGCGGGCGACGAACGTGGGGTAGTACGAGTCCGTCCGCCACGCGTAGCGGAGCGTCCAGCCGACCCGGGGGTCGCATTCGTTGTTGATGAACGGCAGCTCCGCCAGCCGCGGGTGGTGCTCGACGAGGTAGTCATGCAGTTCGCGTTGGCCGTCGAGGATCTCGTCCATGGATGGGTCGGCGGGCTTGGTCGTGTACTGCCCGCCCTTGACGTGGACCGAGATGAAGTCGCACCGCGGCGGCGACTGTCCGGTGAGGTGGTTCGTCCCCGTGTCCAGGTGCTTCATCAGCTCGACAAACATCACCGACAGCTGCTCGGCCGTGCCCGGCCCGCCGAAACGCAACGCCGGGTCGGCGTCCATCAGGCCCGCCGAGGTCGCGTCGTAGTAGCGGATCAGCCCGACGGCATCGTCTTCCGCCCACGGGTGGTTGAACCACGGCGTGACGTCCGGCTCGTTCCAAACCTCGAAGTACCACGACCGCACCTCTTCGCGCCCATGCCGGTCGATTAGGTGCCGGGCCAGGTCGCGCACAAGCCGCCGCCACAGATCGACCTGCACCGGGTCGCGCATGTCCGTGAACGCGTAACCGTCCGGGCTGCCCATGACCTCGAAGAACGGCCGAAGCCCCGCGTCGAGCATCGTGTCCAACGCGTGGTCCAACCCGGACCAGTCATAGGTCGGCGCGTCGGTGTCCATGCCCTGGACCCGTACGAGGGTGAGCAGGTCATGCACACGCGCCAACTCGAAGCCGGCGAGCGGCACACCGTCGAAGTGCGCCAGCTGCACCCGCATGCGTTCATCGGCGAACTGCGTCGGCGGTGTGAAGCCCGTGCTCGTCCAGAAGTGCGGCAGCGCGCCGGTTTCCCGCGATGGGTCGATGGTGAACCGAACTTGCTGTGCACTCGCGGTGTTGGTCCCGCCCAGAAGCGCGAGCATGACCGCAAGGCACACCGACCGGATCGAGAACGCTTGAAACATCGCGTCAACAATACCGGCGGAGCGTGTTAGGCGGGATCAACCAAAACGGAGGCGCCACCGGCACGGCCGGGCCGGAGCTACTCGCCGATTTCCTGGACCTTGTCGATGCCGTAGTTCACGTCCTCCTGCGCGCCGTCGATCGTGTTGCAGCCGACCTGAACACCGGCGGTCAGGAACAGTGCGAAAACGAACAGGAGTGCTTTGCGGGTGTGTTTCATGGGAAAATCCTTGAGTTCTTGGTGCGAAAGCCGTCGGCCGTACGGATGGACCTAAGCCGATGCAAACGGTACAGCCCGCACGGTCGTCACCGGAAGGTCGGAAAATCGGATTCGCGGCCTGTTCCGCTTGCTCGGGACCCGGCTGTATACGTCGATGTAAGCCGTATGAACGAAGAACTCACACCTCCGTGCTCCGCCGCGTGGGACAGCAAGCGCCGTAAGCGGCGTCGCTGGAACACCGCGGCCGGTGCCTTCACGATCGCGCTGTTGAGCGTGAGCGGGCTTTACTGGGTCAAGAACCCACCGGCCAGCTTCACCGGCAGCGTGTCGCCCACGTCCGCCTCGGCAGTGCCGCTCGATAGCTGAACTAGCCCTTGGGACCTTCCGGGGGTTTGCCGTTGACGGTGAGCTGCGCGTTCTTGCGTTGCGGGTGGCCGAACCAACTGTTGACGCCATCGGGGCCGGGATAATGGTGCGCGAGTGTGTCGGCGACGCCGGCCATGTCGCCGTCGTGCGGGGTCCAGCCGCCCTTGATGTCGGGGAAGTCGATGCTGCAGTTGTCGCACTTCTCCGGCGAGGCGTAACGAATCGGGCACCAGAAGCTCTCGACGTTGCGGAGCATCTCCGATCCGAGCGACCACACGCCGGTCATCCAATCGCAGTACAAGCACCAGATGCGATCGGCGCCGACGAGGTTCTCATGCTTCTGGCGGCTGACGGCGATCCAGTCGGCGGCGTTGTAGCGGGGGAAGTTGGTCAGCCAGATCAGCGGCGGATACACGAACCACTCCGCGAGCCGGATGAGCGCAAACACCGGCACCGCCCACGCCGTCCACCAGACCGCGACCGTGTTCCGCACCGGCCCGACGCGAGCGTTGAGCACCTTCTTGATCCGCGGCCCCTTCATCGCCTCGGGGTGCGCGAGTTCATGTGCGCGCATCCAAATGATCATCGCCACGCACTGCGCGACTACGGCCAGAACGAGGTAGCCCAGGGCCATGTGCCAGCCACCAAGCACTGCGCCGACGATCAGCCCGGCGATCTGCGGGAACACGGTGAGCGTGAACACGACGAGGTCCAGCCCCGGTGCTTTGCAGAGCCAGTCGGAGAAGCCGCGACTGAGGCGCGGCGCGAGGTGCAACAAACCGACGACAAGGAGGATCGCGACGACGGTCGCGACAAGGAAGATGGAAGCGGCGAGCATGTGCGACGAGTGTACCGATGCTGCTCAAGGTGCAAGGCGACGCCAGGTTCGGAAACGTGACGGTTTTGCAGCGGGTCAGGCTTGGCGTTCGACGTCGTGGGCAAGGTCGTGTTCGTGCGCCTCGGCGTTCTTGCCGACGTGGCCGTGATCGACGCCGTTGGCCTCGCGCTCGACTTGCCGTTGGATCCGCGTCCGCGCTTCGTCGAGGTCTTCCTCCTCCGCGACCGGGCCTTCCTGTCCTTCCGACGCCGTCGGCTCCAGTGCAACGCGAATCAGGATCGGAAAGTGATCGCTGCCCACTTCGGGGAGCCGCTTCATCTCGATGAGTCGAAAGTCCGGACTGACTAACACATGATCCAGCGGAAAGCGCACCCACCAGTGGTGGGCGTGGAAGCTGTTGAAGAGGCCGCGTCCGCGGCGGGGGTCGAGCAGGCCGCTGATTTGTTGGAAAAGCTGCGTCGTTCGGCTCCAAGCGACGTCGTTCAGATCGCCCATGACGATCGTGGCACGCTTGCCTTTGTCCTCGCGTCGCTTGGCGATCCGGCGAGCCATCACAATCAGCTCCGCGTCGCGCGGGGCGCTGCTGTCGCTCTCCTGCGGGGCCGGCGGACGCGGGTGCAGGCAGTGGAAGTGAACGCGCTCGCCGCTGCGCAACTCGACCTGCCCGTGGATGCTCGGGATGTCGTCTTGAACCACATGTTCGACCGCGGCGTCGTGCAACGGCAGTCGGCTCCATAGCGCCATGCCATACAGGTTGTCGCGTGGCTCGGCGATTGTGTGCGGGTGTGACTCGCTTAGCGCTTGGCCGATTTCGTCGACCCACCGCTGGTCCGTCTCGGCACACGCGATGATGTCGACGTCGAGGTCGCCAATGACGTCACGCCACCGCTGGTACGCGTCGTTGGGCGTGAGCACGTTGCTGATGACGATGTTCAGCGCGTGTGCATCGTCGGCCGACGTGTCGGAGCGGCTTACGTCCTGCTTCGCCCACTGGAGATACGGCCAGACCCAGTGAAGTTGCCGCAGCATTACCAGCAGCAGCACCCACGGGACAATCCACTCCCACCAAGCCAGCCCGTCATGCAGGGCCGCGACCACGAAGTAAAGGACAAAAGTGATCGCCGCGAAGGCCAGCGCCTGGATGCGCGGAAAGTCCCACATCCGCAGCGGCCAGTGCGGCAGCGGTAGCTCGGCAGCAACCGTGACCCATACCCAACAGATGGTCAGCACCGTCAGCACCACCGCTGTGATTTGCAGAGCCAGATCCAAGACGCCCAGCGTCGTGCAAACCTCGCGCCGTCCGCAACGGATGAACCCGCGGAACGCCCACGGCTTCAGCCGTGGGTCGCCGGACGTCATCGCAGACCCACGGCTAAAGCCGTGGGCGTTGATTCACTTGTCGCGCGCCAGCCTTTGGATGTTCGGTACGATCCCCGCCAGGCCGCCCCGGGCGACGACGCGGTTCAGCTCGTCCGGCGACATCGTCCCATCAAGGATCTGCGGTAGGCACACCCGAAGCGCCCGCGCCGGCCGCGCCCAGCGCCGCTCGAACCGCCACGCCAGGAAGCACAGCAGCGCGACGACCAGCACAAGGCCGGTGCCTGTGGCGGCGGCGGTGACGGCAAGGCAACCCCCCGCGATCACGCCGCCGACGATCTTCTGCCGATGACGCCGCTGCAGACGCTCGGCCGGTGTTTCGTTGGATCGATCTGGCATACGAAAACGATCGAATTCGATTTCGTGCAATGCCAACACATTTTGCGGCCGCGGGGGGGGGGGGGGGGGGGGGGGGCCCCCCACACCCCCCCCCCGCCCCCGGGGGGAACCCCCCCCCTGTGCGGGGCCGGTGCCCGGGGGGGGGGGTGGTCCACCTTCTCCCCGCCCTGCG